>NZ_JBSFRH010000019.1:0-108488 GCF_053589135.1 Rhodococcus sp. NPDC003382 | reverse complement strand
CCGAAGCGTCGGTGTGGGACACGGTCGAGCCCGCAACATCGCACGATGGTGTGGTGGGTAGCCGTGAGGAACGTGGATCTTCACCGCCTGCCACGCCAGTGGCAGGAAGTATCAGATTTACGTAGACGCTCACGCGATGCCCCGCACCGGCACCGGACGGACGACGTCGAGCAGGCGCATCAGCTGCGCTTCGACCTCCGGGCGGTCACGCACGGGGTCGTCGCTGTGTGCGAGGTAGAGCATCGCTTCCTCGATCGCGGCGAGCAACAGGTGTGCCATCACGGGCGAGGGTTCCGACAGATCCCCGTTCTCGCGAGCGATCGCCCTCAGCGAATGCTCGATCCGGCGGATCGACGTGTGGCGGTGGGTTTCGCGGACCTCCGTCCACCCGAGCACCGCCGGTGCCTCGATGAGCAGCAACCTGCGGGTCGCGGGAGCGTACACCGTATCCAACGTCGCCAGGATCGCGCGGCTGAAACTCTCCCACTCGGACGTCTCGGGATCCTGCTTCCCCAGGGTCTCCTCGGCCTCGAGCTGGATGCGCTCGATAACACCCCGGAACAGCTCGCGCTTGTTCGCGAAGTGGTGGTACAGCGCACCGCGGGTCACCCCTGCTTGCACCACGATCTCCTCGGTGGCGGCAGCGGCGTAGCCGTCCCTGAGGAAGATCTCCTGAGCGGCGTCGAGCAGCGCAGCGCGCGTGCGCACCGCGTCTCGAACACGCCCGGAGTTCTCGTGTTTGTCGGACAATTTCTCTCCCCTGTCTTATCTGTTACCCGATCTAACGTCCCCCCCCCGGGCGTTTCGGCGCGTCGCGCTCAGAGAATCGGAGCCGGCGTGTACTTCGCTGCCTCCGGATACCTCGCGACGAGGTCGTTCACACTCTCGACCACGGACGCGACCTGCGCTTCGGCCGCCCCCACGAACGCAGAGCGGTCGGCGAGCGCGGCCTCGAGCGCCGTGCGGTCGAGCGGCAGCCGCTCGTCGGCGGCGAGGCGATCCAGCAGATCCGGTTCGCGCCCCTCCTCGCGCATCGCGAGCGCCACCGCCACCGCGTGTTCCTTGATCACCTCGTGGGCGGTTTCCCGCCCGACCCCGGCACGCACCGCCGCCATCAGCACCTTCGTGGTGGCGAGGAACGGCAGGTACCGGTTGAGTTCCTTCTCGATCACCGCCGGGTACGCACCGAACTCGGCGAGCACCGTCAGGAACGTCTCCGTCTGGCCGTCGACGGCGAAGAACGCGTCGGGCAGCGCAACGCGGCGCACCACCGAGCAGAATACGTCGCCCTCGTTCCATTGGGCGCCGGCCAGCTCGGCGGCCATCGACGCGTAGCCGCGCAGTACCACCTGCAGACCGTTGACGCGCTCGCACGAACGCGTGTTCATCTTGTGCGGCATGGCCGAGGACCCGACCTGGCCGGGCTGGAAGCCCTCGGTGACCAGCTCGTGCCCGGCCATCAGCCGGATCGTGTGGGCCAGCGACGACGGACCGGCGCCGACCTGAACGAGCGCGGAGAGCACGTCGTGGTCCAGCGACCGCGGGTACACCTGGCCGACGCTGGTGAAGACGTGCGAGAAACCGAGGTGCTCGGCGACCTTCCGTTCGAGCTGCTCGAGCTTGCCCGCGTCCCCGTCGAGCAGGTCGAGCATGTCCTGGGCGGTGCCCATCGGGCCCTTGATGCCGCGCAGCGGGTAGCGGTCGATGAGCTCCTGCAGCCGCGTCAGCGCGATGAGCAACTCGTCGGCGGCCGACGCGAACCGCTTGCCGAGGGTCGTGGCCTGCGCCGCGACGTTGTGGGAGCGGCCGGCCATGACCACGGTGGAGTACTCGGCGGCCCGCTCGGCGAGCCGCGCCGCGATCGCGACACCGTGCGCGTGCACGTGCTCGAGCGACCGCAGCACCTGCAGCTGCTCGACGTTCTCGGTGAGATCGCGGCTGGTCATGCCCTTGTGCACGTGCTCGTGCCCGGCGAGCGCGTTGAACTCCTCGATGCGAGCCTTCACGTCGTGCCGGGTGACGCGCTCGCGAGCGGCGATCGAGTCGAGGTCCACGTTCTCGAGGACCCGCTCGTAGTCGGCCAGAGCCTCGGCCGGAACGTCGATACCCAGCTCGGCCTGTGCCCGCAGCACCGCCAGCCACAGCTGCCGTTCGAGCACGATCTTGTGCTGCGGTGACCACAGTTCCCGAAGCTCGGGGCTGGCATAACGGGTGGCAAGGACGTTCGGGATCAGGCTCACAACCGCACAGTTTACGGGTCGGGACTCACCGGATCGGTGTCGGCAGGCGGCGCGACGCTCCCGACGACGTCGAGCAGGAGCCCGCGGGCCAATCCGCGCGGATCGGGGTCGAGCTCGCCGAGAGCTCCCAGGACGGCTCCGTCGACAGCCGCCACGAGCCTGCGGATCTGCGTCGGATCGACGGTGCGGCCGCAGCGTTCCAGCAGGTCGGTGAGCAATTCGTCGACGATCCGCCGAGCGTGCAGCTGGACGTCGCGCAGCTCGGTGTGACGCGCGGTCGCAACGCACCGCTCGTACCGGGAGATCAGCTGCTCACGCTCGAGCTCACCGACACCGCGGGGCCCCACCAGCAGGTCGATGATCAGTTCGGCGGTCGACTCGAGACTGCGGCGGCACGGGGTCACCTCCTCGACACGGGCCCGCATCTCCTCCAACTCCCGGCACGAGTTGTGCTGGAACGCGCACACCACCAGCTCGTCGAGGGATTCGAAGTAGTAGGTCGTGGAGGCGAGCGGCAGGCCCGCCCGGTTCGCGACAGCGCGGTGACGGACGGCGTCGATACCGCCCTCGAGGATGAGCTCGGCTGCCGATTCGACGAGCGCCTGGCGGCGCCGCTCGCCTTTCGGTGTGGCAGCTGTCGTCACACTGTCATCGTGACAGTCTCGGCCGCTCCACCAGGGGAGAACGGCCGGAAGCACGACATCGCCCTAGGTGTGCTGCCCGGGCACGGGGTGCCGTCAGGAGGGCTGCAGCCAGGCGTGCAAGCGGTCCAGCGCCTGCTCGATGTCGGCGGTCGCACCGGCAAACGACAGGCGCACCGTCTCGTCGCCGCGGACGGTGTCGAAGTCGATGCCCGGAGCGAGCGCGACCCCGGTGTCGTGCAGCAGCCGCGAGCACCACGCAGTGGACGTCTCACCGGGTCGCAGCAGGTGCGCGATGTCCGCGTACACGTAGAACGCGCCGTCGGCGGGCGCGAGCTTCGTGATCCCCATCGCGGGCAGTCCCGCCAGCAGCAGATCCCGGTTCCGGGCGTAGCGCTCGACGTGCCCGTCCAGCTCGGCGCGGGCCTCGGCACCGAATGCCTCGGTCGCCGCGTACTGGGAGATCGCCGGAGGGCACACCGTCATGTTCGAGGCGAGCCGTTGCAGCGCGCGCTGCAGCGACTGCGGCACCAGAATCCAGCCGAGCCGCCAGCCGGTCATCGAGAAGTACTTCGACACCGATCCGACGACCACCGATTCGCGGGACGTCGCCCAGGCGGTCGACGTGGCCGGTGTGCCCGGGGTGGCGAACTCGATGCCGTGATAGATCTCGTCGGAGATCAGCAGGGCACCGTGGTCGTCGCACCAGCGGGCGAGCGCGGCCAGTTCCTCCGGCTCGATCATGGTGCCGGTCGGGTTGGCGGGGCTCGCGACGATCAGACCCGCCGGTGGGGTGTCGAGCGCCTCGAGCATCGCGACGGTCGGCTGGTAGCGGGTGTCCGGACCGCAGTCCAGCTCGACCACGTTGCAGC
The DNA here is from genome assembly GCF_053589135.1 of Rhodococcus sp. NPDC003382. NCBI lineage: Bacteria > Bacillati > Actinomycetota > Actinomycetes > Mycobacteriales > Nocardiaceae > Rhodococcus > Rhodococcus sp. NPDC003382. The sequence goes on along the minus strand of NZ_JBSFRH010000019.1, from coordinate 104,735 downwards.
CGAGCGCCGCGAGCGTGTTGCGGTACGCCGGATATCCGGGCCGCGCGACGACGACGGTGTCACCGGGGTCGAACGCGGCGAGGAACAACAGCGTGAACGCACCCGACGATCCGGTGGTGACCACGACGTCGTCGGCGTCGACGTCGATGCCGTAGCGGTCGCGGTGGTAGGCGGCGATCGCCTCGCGCAGCGGCAGGATCCCGAAGGTCTCGGTGTAGCCGAGCAGTTCGTCGTCGATCGCACGGTGGGTCGCGCGCAGCACCGGCGCGGGCGCCGGCGTCGACGGCTGCCCGGCCGCCAGCGACAGCACGTCGCCGTGGGTGCGCTGACGTTCGGCCGCGGCCTTCCACACATCCATGACGTGGAAGGTTTCGATGTTCGATCGTCGGGATTCGTTACGCACGGATCCGACGGTAGTCCCTCACCTTCCGGTGGCGGACGATCGGTTACCGCCCGCCCCCGGACAGCAGGTCAGACGGTGATGCGGCCCTCGACGGCGGCGAGCCCGATGTCGGTGCGGAAATGCCCACCGGGCAGCTTGATTCCGGCGAGTGTCGCGTACGCCTGGTCGCGGGCCGCGCTGAGATCGGCACCCACACCGACCACGCTGAGCACCCGGCCACCGGCCGAGACGATCGCGCCGGACTCGTTGCGCTTGGTGCCGGCGTGCAGCACGCCCTCGGCGTCGGCGCCGGCGCCGGTGATGACGTCGCCGGTGCGGGGGCTGGCCGGGTAGTACTCGGCGGCCAGCACGACCGTCACGGCAGCACCGTCGCGCCAGCGCAGCGGCGGCAGCTCCGCGAGGGTGCCGTTGGCGGTGGCGGCGAGCGCCTCACCGAGCGGGGACTCGAGCAGCGCGAGAACGGCCTGCGTCTCGGGGTCGCCGAAGCGGCAGTTGAATTCGACGACCGCGGGGCCGTCCTTGCCGATCGCCAGACCGGCGTACAGCAGCCCGGAGAAGCCGCAGCCACGGTTCACGAGTTCCGCGGCGACCGGCCGGACGACCTCCTCGACGATGACGTCGACGGTCTCGGCGGGCAGCCACGGCAGCGGCGTGTACGCGCCCATGCCGCCGGTGTTGGGTCCGGTGTCCCCGTCACCGACGCGCTTGTGGTCCTGGGCCGGCAGCAGCGGAACGACGGTTTCGCCGTCGACCAGGCAGAACAGCGAGACCTCGGGGCCGTCGAGGAACGATTCGAGCAGGACCGGGTGCCCGTTCTCGAGGATCTCGGCGGCGTGATCGCGCGCGACGGCGCGATCGGCGGTGACGACCACGCCCTTGCCGGCGGCGAGTCCGTCGTCCTTGACGACCCAGGTCGGACCGAAGCGATCCAGCGCCTCGTCGAGCACGCCGGGCGAATCGACGACCTCGCTGTGCGCGGTCCGCACCCCCGCGGTGTTCATGACGTCCTTGGCGAACGCCTTCGATCCCTCGATGCGGGCGGCGGCGGCGGACGGGCCGAAGCATGCGATGCCCGCGGCACGCACCGCGTCGGCGACACCGAGCACCAGCGGGACCTCGGGGCCGATCACGACGAGGTCGACGTTCTGTTCCTTCGCGAGCGCGACGACCTGCTCGGCGGAGGCGGCGTCGACCGGGAACTGTTCGGCGATCTGAGCGATTCCGGCGTTGCCGGGTGCGGCGAGGACCGCGGTCACCCCCGGGTCGCGGGACAGAGCCAGGACGAGAGCATGTTCACGGGCACCGGAGCCGATAACGAGTACGCGCACGCAGGACAGACTACGGGACTGCCCGGTGCCACGGTTTCAGCCGGGCGGACCGTCGGATCCGCTCGCCGAAAGTCATCCGCCGACGGTTTATCCGTTGGCGGGTGTCCGTCTGCTCAGCGGATACCTCGGCGCCTATCCTCCCCGACATGGCTTCCGTATTCAGCATGATCATCGCCGGCGACCTGCCGGGTCGCTTCGTGTGGCAGGACGACGACGTCGTCGCGTTCCTCACCATCAACCCGATCAACCCGGGCCACGTGCTCGTGGTCCCCCGCGAGGAGGTGGACCACTGGCAGAACGTCGACGACGAACTCTGGGCCGAGGTCAACGGCGTCGCCCGCATCATCGGCCGTGCCGTGTGCGCAGCGTACGACTCCCCGCGCGCGGGCCTGCTCATCGCCGGACTCGAGGTTCCGCACCTGCACCTGCACGTGTTCCCCGCCTACGACCTGGGCGACTTCGACATCTCGAAGGCCGAGCGCGACCCGTCGCCGGAGGCCCTCGACGAGGCCCGCGACAAGATCCGCGCGGCGCTGCGGGAACTGGGCTACGGCGCCAACGTCCCGGACTGAGCGTCCCGGGCCTCGGGTGCGAGGTCGCTCGCCGGGACCTGCGGCGTACCGTGCGGGTCGGCCAGGAACTGCGCCAGGTGCACCCACGACGTGGTGCGCGCGGTGGGCCCGGTGAGCAGACCGAGGTGACTGCCGGGCGCGGTCGCGAACCGGACCGCCGCGTTCGGCAGGACACCGGTGATCGCTTCGACGGCCGGAACCGGCGCCAGGACGTCCTCGGTTCCGGCCAGCGCGAGCACCGGAACGGTGACTGCGGCGAGGTCGATCGTGCGCTCCCCGAACCGCGCCTTCCCGGAGGCGAGGTCGTTGGCGACGGTCAGGCGCATGCCCATCTCGTGGAACAACCGTCCCGGATAACCGAACATGCCGGCCTGGAACCGGTCGATCGATTCCATGCGGACCAGTCGGTCGGCGTCGGCGATGTTCAGGGCGATGAACCACGGCCGCAACAGTTCCCGCTCGAGAGCGGTCGCGCGGTAGCCGATCTGCACGAGTGGTGCCGGGACACCGCCGAGGACGCGTGACACCCCGGCCAGGACGGGATCACCGACGTATCGTCCTGCGAGCCGCGCGACCGCGAGCAGCGGGATCCGCGCGTAGTCGATCGGCGTGCCGAACGCGGCGATCGACCGGATCGGGAGCTCCGGGTGCGCGGCGGCGGTGAGCAGGCAGAGCGTCCCGCCGAGGCTCCATGCGACGAGGTCGACCTCGCGGTTGCCGCTCAGCTCGGAGACCCGGTGGATCGCTTCGGGCACGATGTCGTCGATCCACACCTCGAATCCGAGGTCGCGGTCGTCGACGTTCATCGGCCCGTAGTCGAGGACGTAGACGCTGCGGCCGAGCTCGACGAGGTACTGCACCACGCTCTGGTCGGGCATCAGGTCGTAGCAGCTCGACGGCGCAGCGAGCGGGGTGACGAGCAGGACCGGGGCCCCGGCATCCTCCGGGCCGAATCGGCGCAGGGTGCGGTGCGGGCCGTCGCCGACGACCACCGACGGGGTGCGGTGCGGCGGCGCGATCCCGTCGCCCGCGAACAACGACCAGGTGTTGCGGGCCGCGCCGAACGCAGCGCCTGCCGCACTGCGTGCCGTGTCGGTGATGCCCATACTCGGTTTGCCTCCAGCGTCGCGCGGCCTGTTCCGCAGACACCGAAGCGGGTAACTTACCGAGAAGTCAGTCCACCTGCCGCCGCGGCAGCAGCACGCGGAACGTCGCGCCCCTGCCGACCTCGCTGTCGACGTCGACGGTGCCGCCGTGCGCGGCGACCAGTGCCGCGACGATGGACAGACCCAGGCCGCTGCCGCCGGACGCGCGGGTCCGCGAGGTGTCGGTCCGGTAGAAGCGTTCGAACACCCGCTCCCGATCCTCTTCGGCCAGTCCCGGTCCGGTGTCCGCGACTTCGAGCACGGCGTCCTCACCGACGGTGCCGACCCGCACGGTCACCGACGCATCGGCCGGGGTGTGCGTGAGCGCGTTGGTGACGAGATTGTCGACGACCTGCCGCAGTCGCACCACGTCGCCGAGCACTTCGGGGGTGCCCGGTCCGTCGATGACCTCGAGCCCGATCGTGCGGTCCGACGCGACGGCGCGGGCACCGTGCACGGCGTCGGCGGCGAGGGCCAGCAGGTCCACGGGCTTCTGCTCGAGGGGCCGCTGCGCGTCGAGACGGGCCAGCATGAGCAGGTCCTCGACGAGGACTCCCATGCGGCGCGATTCGTTCTCGATCCGGGTCATCAGCAGATCCGTGTCGCGGCTGGCCCCCTGCCGGTACAGCTCGGAGAACCCGCGGATCGTGGTCAGCGGGGTGCGCAGCTCGTGCCCCGCGTCGGCGACGAACCGGCGCATCTTCTCCTCCGAGCGGCGCGCCGACTCCTCGGACGCGGCGGTCGCCGCGAACGCCGACTGGATCTGCGCGAGCATCGAGTTCAGAGCCACGGACAATTGCCCCACCTCGGTGCGCGGATCCCGCTCCGGCACACGTTCGTGCAGGTCACCGCCCGCAATCGCGACCGCGGTGCGTTCCACCTCCCGGAGCGGGCGCAGGCTGCGCCGGACCACGAAGTAGCCGGCGACGCCCAGCACGACCAGCACCGCGGTGCCGATTCCGAGCTGCAGGACGACGAGTCGCCCGACCGTCTCCCCGATCTCCTCCAGGCTCATCGCGACGGTGGTGGTGCCGCCGTCGGGGTTGGAGGTGGTCAGCACCCGCCACCGGGGGCCGGAGCCGCCGACGGACCCGACGGTCACCGGTTCCGGCGTGGGCGCGCCCGGCAGTGCCGGGGCCGCCGACCGATCGTTGATCGTGACCCGCGCCGTGCCGTCCGGGTTCAGGACCTGCACGTAGAACAGGCTCGGCGGCCGGTCCGGACCCACCGCCGGAGGCGGCGGATCCGGACGGGTGCCGAGCGGCCTGGCCCAGCCGTGCGCGGCGTCGTGCAGGTCGCGGTCGATCCGGCTCAGCAGCGACCCCTGCAGGGACGAGGTCACCGCGATCCCGGACGCGAGCAGCCCGAGCCCCGACAGCACGAGCAGCGCGGCGACGAGGGTGAATCGCAGCGGCAGGGCGGGCAGGCGACGCATCTACTTCGGCTCGCGCATCACGTATCCGACGCCACGCAGCGTGTGGATGAGCGGCCGGTCGCCGGTGTCGATCTTGCGCCGCAGGTAGGACACGTACGACTCGACGACCCCCACCTCGCCACCGAAGTCGTAGTTCCACACGTGGTCGAGGATGCGCGGTTTGCTGAGCACCGTGCCCGCGTTGATCATGAAGTACCGCAGCAGGGTGAACTCGGTGGGCGAGAGCGACACCGGCTGTCCGGCCTTCCACACCTCGTGGGTCTCGTCGTCGAGTTCGATGTCGGCGAAGGTGATGCGCGACGACCGGTCCTCCTCGGACACCTTCCCGGCGCGGCGCAGGATCGTGCGCACGCGCGCGATGACCTCCTCGAGGCTGAACGGCTTGGTGACGTAGTCGTCCGCACCGAGCGTCAGGCCCGACACCTTGTCCTCGACGGAGTCCTTCGCGGTGAGGAACAGCACGGGGGCGTCGATGCCGTCGGCGCGCAGACGACGCAACATCCCGAACCCGTCCATGCCGGGCATCATCACGTCGAGGATCACCGCGTCCGGACGGAAGGAGCGGGCCCGGTCGAGGCCCTCCGTGCCGTTCGACGCGGTCGCGACCTCGAACCCCTGGAACTTCAGGCTCACTGCGAGCAGTTCGACGATGTTCGGCTCGTCGTCGACGATCAGGATTCGCGCTTCGGGAACGGTCACGTAACCCATTGTCTCGGGTGCGGCTGTCCGGTCGCTGACTGCTTCCTGTGAGAACGCTGGGAGTGCAGACTCGGGCATTGCGGACTCGGGCGGGCGGTGACGGGCGCGCCTCACACAGCTGTCGGACCCCGGTGTTAACAATGAGGGCATGTCGTGCTCCGCCTGCCTCGCCGACCTGGACCACTGCCACGGAACCCTCGTGGTGCATGCGATTGTCGAGATCGAATGCACCGACCCCGACTGCACCGACCTCGCGTCGGTCCGCCACAGCCTGATCATCGACTGCTCGGAACTGTCGGGTGGCTGCGGCTGCACCGAGCTGCGAGTGTCCGCGACGGCGCTGCGGGCGTCCTGACCTCGGGCCGCCGCGAAAAAGTTCGCTAGACTACAGACCGTCGATCGACACCCGGACGAGCGCACCGTACCCGGCCAGCGACAAGACGGTGCAGCGGAGCTCGTCATGGCATGGATCGTTCTCGTCTTCTCCGGTGTCCTCGAAGCGGTGTGGGCCACGGCGCTCAGCCGTTCGGCCGGATTCACCCGCCTCGGACCGTCCGTCCTCTTCGTCGTCGCCCTGGTGGCCAGCATGGCCGGCCTCGCATACGCGATGCGTTCGCTGCCGGTCGGCACGTCGTACGCGGTCTGGGTCGGGATCGGCGCGGCGCTGACCGTCGGATTCGCGATGGTCACCGGCGGCGAGGCCGTCTCGGTGGCCAAAATCCTCCTCATCCTCGGAATCGTCGGGTGCGTCATCGGATTGAAGGCGCTCCACTAGACCGTTTTCTCGTGTGTCCGGTGGTTACAGTGAACGCATGAATCTGGCGTCCGCGCTCGCATTCCCGCTCCGGGTCGGCCTGACCGCGGCGGACACCGCGCTCGGGATCGCGGAGTCCGTCATCGGCACGGTCCGCGTGGCCGTCTCCCCGGCCACCTACGAGACGCTCGGCGCGGTCGGCCTCACCGATACCCGCGGAACCCTGGGACTGTTGCAGCAGGTGTCCGAGCTCGCGTCCGACAATCGCCCGCTCGGGCATGCGTTGCGACCGGGTGGTCCGCTCGACCGGCTGCTCGCGCCCGGCGGCGCCGTCGACCGGCTCACCGCCCCAGACGGAATCCTCGAGAGACTGCTCGTGCCGGGAGGAGCCCTCGACCGGATCACCGCGCCCGGCGGCCCGCTGGATCGGGTCCTGGCCGACGACGGTGCCCTCGACCGGCTGCTCTCCGAGGGCGGTCTGCTCGATCGGCTCACCGCACCCGACGGCCCGCTCGAGCGACTGCTCGCCCGCGACGGCGCCGTCGAACGGCTGACCGCGCCCGGCGGCATCGTCGACACCGCGATCAAGCCGGGCGGTGTCGTGGAACGCGCGCTCGCGGAGGGCGGTGTCCTCGACGTCCTGCTGTCCGAACGCGGCGCGCTCGAACGACTGCTCGCCGAGGGCGGCCCGCTCGACCAGATCGTGTCGCTGTCCGAGACCCTCGCGCAGCTGACGCCGGGCATCCAGCAGATGCACCTGAGCATCGACCTGCTGCAGGAAACGGTGGAACTGCTGCGCGGTGCGGTGGGACCTCTCGGCGACCTCGCGGGCAAGCTGCCGGGCCGCTGGCTGCGCAGCGGTGGCGCTTCCGGTGGCGCTTCCGGAAAGGGTGAACTCCCGCCCGGCTGACGCGCGTCGTCAGCCGCAGAACGAACAGACATCCGCACACGTCCAGGACTTGTGCGGATGTCGCTTTGATGCGCGGATCGGCCCTTTGGCCGATCGTGGAGCCCCCTGTCGGGATTGAACCGACGACCTTTCGCTTACAAGGCGAGTGCTCTACCACTGAGCTAAGGAGGCAGTGAAGCGCGATCATCATATAGGCATCACAGCCCCCTCGCGCCACCGGCCGGTTTGGTTACGGTGGGGTGCATGGTTTCCCCGGCGACGATCCTGGTTCCCATCTCCGGGGGCACGCGATGGTGAACGTGCTGAGCGCAATGCTCGGAAAACTCGTCCTGGATCGACGGGCAACCGTCGACGCGGTCACCGAGGCTCCGGCGCCGCTGCAGCCGATCGATCTGACCGACGACGCGACGGTCGCCGAAGCCCTCGACGTCGCGGTGCGGGTCGGCGAAGTGCTCCTCGCCTCCGGCACCGGCGCGATCGACACCTCGGATCAGGTGCAGTTCGTCGCGGCGACCTACGGGCTGGCGCGCTGCGACGTGGACGTGACCTACAACTCGATCGTGCTGTCGGCGCACCGGGGCCCGACGATGCCGCCGGCGAGCACGATGCGGATCGTGCACTACCGGTCGATGGACTTCACCCGGCTCGCGGCGGTGGACCGGCTGACCCGCCGCATCAGACGGGACGCGATCTCCCCCGCCCAGGCCCGCGAGGAACTGCTCGCGATCACGTCGGCTCCGCACCCCTACAACCGCTGGGTCGCGACCTTCGCCTGGTCCGCGATGGCGGCGTCGATCGGGATACTGCTCGGCGGTGGCCTGCTCGTCGCGGCCGTCGCGTTCGTATCGACGCTGGTGATCGACCGGGTCAACCGGTTCCTCAACGGACTGGGCCTGCCGTTCTTCTTCCAGCACCTGGTCGGCGGCATCATCGCGACCGCCCCGGCGATCACGCTGTACGCGTTCCGGGAACCGCTGGGGGTCACGGTGTCGCCGGGACTGATCATCGCGGCCGGGGTGACGGTGCTGTTGTCGGGCCTGTCGCTGGTCGGTTCGGTGCAGGACGCGATCACGGGCGCGCCCATCACGGCATCGGCCCGCTTCTTCGAGCTGGTCATGATGACCGGCGGAATCATCGCGGGTGTGGCGACGACACTGCGGGTCGCCGTCCTGCTGGGTGCGGAGCTACCGGTCATCTCCTACGTCGCGCAGACGGGTCTGACCCAGTTGCCGACGCAGTTCGCGGCCGGTGCCGCCGCGTCGCTGTTCTTCGCCCTGGCCTGTTACGCCGAGCGCCGCGCACTGACGGCAGCGGCCCTGGGCGGCGCGGCCGGTGCCCTGGTGTACCAGCTGGCCCTGGAGCTGAGCGTCGGCCCGATCATCGCGTCGGCGACCGCGGCGACGGTGGTCGGCTTCGCCGGTGGCCTGATGGCCCGCCGTGCCTACACTCCGCCGCTCGTCGTCGCGGTCGCCGGGATCACCCCGCTGCTGCCCGGCCTGGCGCTGTACCGCGGTCTGTACGCGATCTTGCAGTCGGAACTGCTCGTCGGGTTGACCGCCCTGTTCGCCGCGTTCGGGATCGGCTGCGGGCTCGCGGCGGGCGTCACACTCGGCGAGTGGATGGCCCGGACCGCGCGCTACCCGCGCAGCATGCGCCGATCGGGTGCACTGCGCCGGCCGTCGCTGCGCCGGACCAGGTCGCGGCGGACGCGGAGCTACGCGAGCCCGGAAACGACGAAAGTCACGCCGCGCTTCGGTCGCTTGCGGCGTGACTTCCGGAAAGGCTGATGGTCAGGAGTTGGCCTGACGAGCCTTTTCGTCGGCCTCCATGGCGTCGCGCAGGCTCTTCGGACGCATGTCGGTCCAGTTCTGCTCGACGTACTCGACGCATGCAGCGCGCGATTCCTCGCCGAACACGACCCGCCACCCCTGGGGGACCTCAGCGAAGGTCGGCCACAGCGAGTACTGCTCCTCGTCGTTCACGAGGACGTAAAAGCGGCCGTCTTCGTCATCAAATGGATTCGTGCTCATCTCGCCTCACTTGTTGCGTAGGTGTGCTGGTCGGGAATCCTACCAAGGAGCGACAGCTCCCCATGGCCGCCTGCCAGGTTCGCCCTGCGCCGTTCCAGCACTGCACCGAGGATCTCACCTGCCCGGATCGCCGTGTTCGACAGCAGCGACGCGGTGATGCCGTGGGTCTTCTCGGTGCCGCCCTGCAGATAGATTCCGCCGTCGATGTCGTCGGGCGTGGGCAGCCGGTAGTCGCGGTCGACCTCGCGCAGCGGCGTCTCGGCCGGCGCGAGATCGCCGAGCAGCGGGGCCAGCGGCGCCGGGGTGAATCCGGTGGCGAGGACGACGGCGTCGCACATGAGCGTGTGGGTCAGGCCGTCGAGACCGCTGCGCACCTGCACCTCGATCCCGGTCGCCGTCTCCTCGACACCGGTGATCTCCGAGGCCCGGCGCATGAACAGCCGCCGCTTGCCCGAGACTCGCTCGCGGTATTCGGTCGCGTAGATCTCGGCGATCAGGTCGGGATCGACGACCGAGTAGTTGGTGCCGCGGTGCAACTCGAGCAGGCGAGCGCGTTCCTCGTGGGGAGCGCTGTGGAGTTCGTCGACGGTGCTCGGATCGAAGATGCGGTTCGCGTAGGGGCTGTCGTCGGCGGGGCTGTATCCGAAGCGGTTGAAGACGTTGTGCACCTCGGCGTCGGGGTAGTTGCGGTGGAGGTACTGCACGACCTCGGCGGCGGACTGCCCGGCACCGACGACGACGAACCGCTGGTGCACCGGTGCCGGCATCTCGGCGAGGTGGAAGAGGAACTGGTGGTTGTGGAAGCAGCGCGCGGATTCGTTGGCCCACTCGGGAATCCGGGCCCGCAGGCCGATGCCCACCACCACGTTGCGGGCGTAGACGATCTCACCTTCGGCGGTACGGACCGCGAACAGTTCCACCTTGCCGGTGCCGTCGCGCACGGCGTCGACGCCGGTGACCTCGGTGCCGTAGCGGACGTCGGCATCGACTCGTCCGGCCGCCCACTGCAGGTAGTCCTGGAACTCGTGGCGGGTGGGGAAGAAGGTCTGGTGATTGACGAAGTCGACGAGCCGGCCGCGCGAGTGGAGGTAGGAGAAGAAGCTGTAGCTACTGGTCGGATTCCGGAAGGTGACCAGGTCCTTGGGGAAGGCGATCTGCATCGTGGCGCCCTCGAGGAGCATCCCCGGGTGCCAGGAGAACGACGGCTGCTTCTCGAAGAATCGCGCCCGGACCGGCGAATCCGGCTCGGCGGCGTTGCGCTCTTCGATCGCAATGCTCAACGCCAGGTTGGCGGGCCCGAATCCGATACCGACGATGTCGAAGACGTTGTCCGGCGGGAAGTCCGGCACCTCCGAAACCTCGGAGGGCGCGCTGTATCGATCGGTCATCACTCATCTTTCGTGCTCGGGGGCCACAGCCGCAGGCGGTTTCGATCGACTCGGAAAAAGATAGCTCAGGCTATCCTTTGTTCGGTGAGCCTACCAATAGTTGCCCCGCTCGTGGTGACCTCCGATCTGCAGCCGGATCCCCGGCACGAAAGTCCCGAAACAAGTTGAGCGCGGCGGGATCACGTTCGATCCCACCGCGCTCGTCGGTCGCGAAGGTGTGGCCTCAGCCGGCCAGGAAGTCCAGAACCACCTTGTTCACTGCCTCGGGCTGCTCGAGGTACCCGTAGTGACCGGCGTCGGGAATCTCCTCGTAGACGGCGTTCGGGATCGCGTCGGCGACCTCCTTCGACAGGTACGCCGGAATCATCCGGTCGTCGGCGAATCCGACCGCGAGGCACGGCACCGTGATCGCACGGTAGGCGGCGCGTCGATCGAACTCGCGGTCCATCGAAAGCTGCGCCCGCACACCCGCCGAGATCTTGCCGCCGGTGAACTCGAACACGTCGAGCCAGTCGCGTGCGGCGTTCGCGTCCACGAGCGACGCCGGGGACAGGTTCATCACCGCGGTGACCGCGGCCCGGTACTTCGGCGGCAGTTCGACGCCGTTGTCGTACAGCTGGCGTTCCCCCTCCGTCAGCGTGAGCTGGAACTGATCCATCCGAGCGTGACCGGCCAGGAAGACCCCCTTGCGCACCAGGTCCGGCCGGGCCAGCGCGAGCTCCTGCGCGACGCGGGCGCCCATCGACGTTCCGATGACATAGGCGGGTCCGCCGAGCAGTTCGATCAGGCCCGCGGTGTCGGCGACGAGATCGTCGATCGTCATTCCGCTGAGGCTCTCCCCCGACGGAGCGATCCCGCGATTGTCGAACGTGGCCACGCGGTAGCCCGCCTTGACCAGCGCCGGCACCTGATGCAGGTCCCACACGCGGCCGGGGCTCCCCGTCCCCATGATGAGTACAACGAGGTCGCCGGTCCCTTTGACCTGGTAGTTCAGCGGGATGCCGTTGATCGTCGCGATGGGCATGAAGACCTTCCTCGAAAACGTCGCTGCGTGGCGGCCTCGCCGGAACGAGCGCACGGGCCGCGTCCACCGTACCGTGCGGCACGGCCCATCCGACGGCCCCGCAGGAACGCGGTGAGCGCACAGCCGAGGGGCAGCGCGGCGTCGGCCCCCCTTATCGATACAGACCTCGCCCGGCACGCGGTGCCGCGGTCGCGGCTGGCGTGGGCATGTCCGGTTCTCCTAGAGTCGAACTACGAATGGCCTGCTCGAGCCGAGCAGCACTCCCGGGAGGAAACACCATGGCCGCCGACGTGACCACCGACAACGACATCGCCGACGAAGACCTCGAGCCCGTAGCCGAACAGACTGCCGGCCAGGCGCAGCGCGTCGTCGCGGCCTACGCCGAGGACGCCGACGAGTGCCGCATGCTGCTGTCGATGCTCGGCATCGGACCGACCGACAAGTCCGCCTGACCGTCCGCTCCGACAGCCACCCAGCCAGAGAAGAGGACGCCCCGTGCCCGCAGCCGATTCGCCGACCCTCACCGAATCCGACTTCGTTGTGGTCGCCAACCGGCTGCCCGTCGACCTCGAACGCCTTCCGGACGGCACGACCCGATGGAAGCGCAGTCCCGGCGGCCTCGTCACCGCGCTCGAGCCGATCCTGCGCACCCACCGCGGTGCGTGGGTCGGCTGGGCCGGTGTCGCCGATGCCGACCTGGATCCGATCGTCGACGACGACCTGGTGATGCACCCGGTTCCCCTCAGCGCCCAGGAGATCGCCGACTACTACGAGGGATTCTCGAACGCCACGTTGTGGCCGCTGTACCACGACGTCATCGTCCGTCCCGAATACCACCGCGAATGGTGGAACGCCTACGTCGAGGTCAATCGCCGGTTCGCGGAAGCGGCGGCGAAGGCCGCCGCGCAGGGTGCGACCGTCTGGATCCAGGACTACCAGCTCCAGCTCGTTCCGAAGATGCTGCGGATGCTGCGCCCGGATCTGACGATCGGCTTCTTCCTCCACATTCCGTTCCCGCCGGTCGAACTGTTCATGCAGATGCCGTGGCGCACCGAGATCGTCGACGGGCTGCTCGGCGCCGATCTGATCGGCTTCCACCTGCCCGGCGGAGCCCAGAACTTCCTGTACCTCGCCCGGCGACTGGCCGGGCACCAGACCTCCCGCGGCAACGTCGGTGTCCGGTCGAAGCTCGGTGTCGTCCAGGTCGGGTTCCGCACCGTCCGGGTCGGGGCGTTCCCGATCTCCATCGCGTCCGGTGAACTCGACGAACAGTCCCGCCGCAAGTCGATCCGCGACCGCGCCAAGCAGATCCGCAAGGAACTCGGCAATCCGAAGCGCATCATGCTCGGCGTCGACCGGCTCGACTACACCAAGGGCATCGACGTCCGGCTCGACGCGCTGCACGAACTGATCGCCGAGGGTCGCGTCGACCCGTCCGAGACGGTGATGGTGCAGCTCGCGACCCCGAGCCGGGAACGGGTCGAGTCCTACATCCACATGCGCGGCGAGATCGAGAAGATGGTCAGCCGCATCAACGGCGAGTACGCCGAGGTCGGCCGGCCGGTGGTGCACTACATCCACCGCCCGGTCCCCCGCGACGAGCTCATCGCGTTCTTCGTCGCCGCCGACGTGATGCTCGTGACTCCCCTGCGCGACGGGATGAACCTGGTCGCGAAGGAGTACGTGGCCTGCCGCAGCGACCTCGGCGGCGCCCTGGTTCTGAGCGAATTCACCGGTGCCGCAGCAGAATTGCGTCAGGCCTTCCTGTGCAACCCGCACGATCTGGAGAACGTGAAGGACCAGATGGAGGCCGCGCTGTCACAGTCCCGCGAGGACGGACGGCGGCACATGCGGGCACTGCGACGGCAGGTCCTCACGCACGACGTGGACCGCTGGGCCCGCGCGTTCCTCGACGCGCTCGCGCACGGCGGCGCGGCAGGTCCGGCGCTGATCGCCCCCGCGGAGGCCGGCGAACCGGTGTGACCCGGCCGCCCACCTCCGGCGGTTCGGCCGCACGCGCCTCGATCAGATCGGCCCCAGCCGGCTCACCAGCCAGCGACCGTCCTCGTTCTCCAGCTCGACCCGGACCCGGCTGGCGCTGCTGACCGCCTCCGGGAACTCCGAGTTGGTACTGATCGTGTTGACGAACAACATCGCCACGGCGTGGTCGGCCTCGGCCGAGACGATCGACGACGACTGCACGACGGCCTGAACGCTGATCGACTTCTCCTTGGCGCCCGGGACGATCACGTTGTTCATCAGGTTCAGGTATTCCTCGCGGAAGTCGCCGGTCAGCCCCTCCGCGGCGGCCGCGACCTGCTCGTCGACCTTGTCGTAGCTGTATGCGAGCACGGCGACGGCCTGCTCCTCGGCGGCCTTCACCGCGTCGGTGCGTGCCACCTCGGCGGCGTTGTCCTGGAGCTTGCCGTAGGCCAGCCAGCCGACGACCGCGGCCAGCACGACCGCGACGGCCACGAGTGCCCCGGCCAGCGCCCGCGGAACACCTTTCTTCCCGGTGGGAGACACGGACTCGCCGCCGGAGGTCGCCTCCGCCGTATCACTGCCGGAGGCGGTCTCCCTGCTCTTCTCGAGGACGACTGCCTCGTCGCTGCCGTCGTTCTTCTCGGTCCGGTTCTCGTCGCTCACGGTACGAACTCCACCTTCGATGCCAACAGCCGTCCGCCCTCGTCGCAGATCGTGACCCGCAACCGGAAGTCACGCGGCGAGGGTTCGGGCTGGCCGGCGTTGGACACCATCATGCGCGAGGCAACCAGCGACGACGTGCACGCGCCGTCCTCGGTCTGGATGCCCGCCTCGATCACTTCCCCGTTGGTGTCGACCCCGGCCTTCTGCACGACCTCCACGAACGGGCCTTCGCGGCCTTCGAATTCGGCCTTGAAATCACCGGTGGCCCCGTCGAGCAGTCGCTGGACGTCGGCGTCGGCAGTGTCGCTGTGAATCGTGGTCAGGTTCAGCACCGTCTGCCGCGCGGCCTGCAGGTACGCCTGGCGTCGTTCGTCACGCTCGTTGCTCGACTGCCGGTCGATCAGCAGCCAGACCCCGGCCGCGATCAGCGCGACGATCAGGACCGCCGCGCCGATCGAGACGGGCCGGGTCCACGCCCGACCCGCCGACGTGCCCCCGGAGGTCGGGTTCTCCGATGTCGTGTTCTCGTCCGTCATCAGCCCTGCTGTGCCTTCATGTACGCCTCCAAACTCGTGTCTGCCCCCGTGCCCGTGTGGCGGTAGACCGTGCCGTCCGGACCAATGTACGTGCCGGTCGCCGGATCGATCCGGCGCGCGGTCACACCCGCGGGCGCGGCGGCGTCCGAACCTTCGGAGTACGACGCGGGCTGAGGGACGTCGTTCGCGGATGCCACCGGCGTCGGCGGGCCGATCCACGGGTTGTCGGTGTACTCGGGCTGGTAACCGGTCCGGCACATTTCCGGCGTCGGTGCACGACGGCCCGGGAACTCCATGCAGGGAACGTTGCGGGCACCGCGCACAGTGTTCGGATCCGATTGCGGCAGTTTGCAGAACAGGTCACCGGGCGAGTCGATCAGGGACTCGTCGGCGGGACTGCGCCACTGGTCCGGCGGAAGGAAACCGGCCAGGCACGGCGGCGGATCGTGCAACTGGAGATGGAAGTCGACGACCGCACCGTCCTCGGCCGGTCCGCTGCCGGCCGCGGTGATCAGTGCCGTGGTCATCGGCGGGTACAGCACCAGGATCTGTTCGATGCCGGCGTTGTAGACGACGCCGACCTCACCGACACTGACGAGGTTCGCGAGCAGCAGCGGCAGGGTGGGTTTCAGGTCCTGCAGCAGTTGCTCGGCTTCCGCGGCCGCGCCGGGCCCCTTGTCCATCAGCGCCCGCAGATCCGGGTCGCTGACGCGGAGCCGGTCGGTGAAGGTCACCATGTCCCGTGTCCAGGAACGGATCGCGTCGCTGCTGACGACCTGGGTGTCGAGCAGCGGGCCGAGCTCGTCGAGCAGCTGACTCGTGGGAGCGCTGTTGGCGTTGGCCTCCTGCACGAACAGGCGGGTCGAGTCGATCAGTCGCTGCAGATCGGGCCCGGATCCGTTGAACGCATCGAACGCCTCGTCCACGACGGTCTGCAGGCGCGTGTCGCTGATGCTCGCGAGCAGCACATCCGCCTGGTCGAGCAGTGCCCCGACCTCCTGCGGCACGGTCGCCCGATCGACGGGGATCACGTCACCGTCCGCGAGATGCGCTTCGTCCGAAGCATTCTCGTGCGGCACCAGGTCGATGTACTGCTCGCCGACCGCCGACACGCTGCGCACCGCGACGTCGACGTCCGCCGGAATCTTGTAGTCGCTGTCGATCGACATCTCGGCCTCGACCCCGGTAGGTGTCAGCGAAACAGTATCGACCACACCGACATTCGTTCCCCGATAGGTGACGTTCGAATGCCGGTACAGGCCACCGGTCGACGGCAGCTCCGCGGTGACCGTGTAGCGGCCGACCCCGAGAAGCTGCGGCAGCCGGACGTACTGCGCCGACATGACGACCAGTCCGATCACCGTGAGGATCGCGAAGATCACCAACTGGATGCGGACGAACCTCGAGAGCATCATGGCGCGGGCACCCCCAGCTGCGGCAGTTCGGGGATCGTGAACTCGCCGAGCCCCGGGACGGTCACGGTCGCCGGGCCGGGCCCGGTCCGCGGAGCCGGCGGCTGCAGCGGGGCCAGGAACGGGTCGGTGGCCTGTCCCGCAAGTCCGGCGTCCTGCCCCAGGATGCCTTCGGGACCGGCGAGCCGGCCGGCGAGCGGGGTTCCGGTCAGGAAGTTCAGGTCGAGACGATCCAGGGTCAGGTCGATGGTCATGGCGAGGTTCGCGTAGTCGCCTCGGATGATGTTGTTGATACCGGCCTGCGGGAACGGGTAGGTGAGCAGCACACCGAGCACCTGGGTGAGCGAGTTGCCCGAATCCGCGAGTGCCCGCAGGGTCGGGGTCAGTGCCTGCAGGTTCGTGTCCAGATCCTGACCGGCGTTCTCGACGAGCCTGCTTGCGACGGAACTCAACTCACCGAGCGAGGTCAGCGCCGCGGTCAGATTGCCCCGCTGATCGGAGAGCACCTCGAGCGCCGCGGGCAGTTCGTCGAGGGCGCGTTCGAGGGTGTCGGTCTGGTCGTTGACCGTCGACGCCAGCCGGTCCATGCCCTCCATCGCGGAGATGATGTCGGTGCGCTGCCGGTCGAGGGTGCCGACGAGTTCGTCGAGCCGCGGCATCAGGTCGCGCAGCGAATCCTCGCGTCCGACGAGCGCGGCGTTCAGTTCGGTGGTGATGTCGTTGATCTGGGCGAGCCCGCCGCCGTTGAGCACCACCGACAGCGACGACAGCGTCTGCTCGGTCGTCGGGTAGGCACCGGCGCGTTCGAGCGGGATGACGTCGCCGTCCTCGAGCCGGCCCTGCGGCGGTTCGTCGGTCGGCTCGGCCAGTTCCAGGTGCTGCGATCCGAGCAGGCTGGTCTGCCCGATGCGGGCGGTGGCGTTCGCGGGCAGTTCGACGTCCCCGTCGAGGGCCACCGTCACCAGCGCGTGCCAGTCCACGACCTCGATGTTCGCGATGCTCCCGACGGTGACGTCGTCGACACGCACCGGCGAGTTCTGGGACAGCGTCGTGACGTTCGGCATCTCGATCTGCACCTGGTACGCGCCGTCCCCGCGCCCGGCGGTGCCCGGCATCGGGACCGAGTTGAGCCCGTTCCATTCGCAGGCCGACAGTGTCATCGCGGCGATGGCCAAGGTGGTGACGGCTGTGAGCCGCCCGGTGCGCGTGGTCATCGGCCTCCTCCCGGCTGCAGCAGTGAGCCCAGGTCGCCGGGCACCTCGATGCTCGGCAGTCCGGACAGCAGCCCGTCGACCGGGCCCGGTGCGGGCGCTTCCTCGGGGGCGATTCCACGTCCGGCCGTGGCCTCTTCGAGCCACGGTTCGGTGTAGTAGAGCTGGTCCGGGAACGCCTGCACGCCGGCGATCGGGTTGATCAGGTACGGCAGGTAGTTGCTCGACAGCGATGCGAGCACGGGTCCGAGTTGCTGCCGGCACAGTTCCTCGCTGCGATCCGAGGTCGCGTTGGCCGCCGCACCCACCGAGCCGCACATCCATTCGATGGGGTTGCGGCCGTTGCTGATCGAGAGGGCACCGGTGAGCGAACCCTGAGCCGGCTTGTAGATGTTGTAGAAGTTCGACAGCGCCGTCGGACCGGAATGCAGGACCCGTTCGATCTCGGGCCGCTTGCGGGCGAGGACCTCGGTGGCGTCGGCGAGACGCTCGACGGATTCGGTGAGTCCGTCACGGTTGTCCTGGACGAACCGCTGCACGTCGCCGACCGCGATGTTCAGGTCGGTGAGCGAGGTTCCGAGCTGGTCGGAGCTCGCGGCGAGCACGTCGGACACGGACGCGAGGCGGCCACCGAACTGCACGATCTGCTCGTCGCTCTTCGACAGCACGGAGACGAATGCCTGCAGGTTGCGGACGGTGGAGAACAGGTCGGTGCGGCCGTCGGAGAGGGTCCGCATCGTCTCGGACAGTTCCCGCAGCGCCTCGCGCACGGTGGCGCCGTTGCCCTCGAGGTTCTCGGCGGCGGTGTCGATGAACCGGCCGAGCGATCCCTGCGGGTCGAGATCCTCCGGTCCGAGGGCCTCGGTCAACCGCATGAGTTCGGTCTTGATCTCGTCCCACTCGACGGGAGAGGCCGTGCGCGACAACGGAATCGTGGCGTCGTCGGCGATCGTCTCCCCACCGGAGTACACGGGGGTGAGCTGAATGAACCGTGCCGAGACGAGGCTCTGCGCGATGATCACGGCCTGGGCGTCGGCGGGGACGTCGACCGAGTCGTCGACCTGCATCGTGACGCGGGACATGTCGGCGCCCGGTTCGATGGAGGTGATGCGCCCGACCGGCACGCCGAGGACCCGCACGTCGTCGCCTTCGTACAGTCCTGTGGTGGACACGAATTCGGCGTGGATCGTGCGCTTGCCCCAGCCCGGCAGCACGAGCGCGGCGACGCCGGCGATCAGGGCCGCGGCGACCGCGGCGGCGACCGCGGGCAGCAGCCACTTCGGCCGGCCCGGCTTCTTCCGGTTGTCGATGGTCGTGTCGCTCATTCGCCATCCTTCTTGATCGACGGCGGGTTGTCCGGAATCACGTCCTCCAGGTCCTCCTGCAGGAGTTCGGGCGCGACGAACCCGTCGACGACCGCCTTCCACCACGGTGCGGGCAGGATGTTCGAGACGTACGCGTTGAAGAACGGTCCGCTGGCGACGGATTCGCCGAGGGAACTGATGTAGGGGCCGAGTCCGTCGAGTGCTTCGGCGATGTTGTCCTTGTTCGCCTGCAGATTCGCGGTGACCGCGTTCAGCGTCTCGAGGGTCGGCGCCATCTGTGCCTGGTTGTCCTGCACGAGACCGGTCAGCTGCCGCGACACCGCCGAGACGTTCGCGATGAGTTCGGTGATGGCGTCGCGGCGCAGGCTCAGTTCACCGAACAGATCGTTGGCGTCGAGGATCAGTTCGTTGATGCGGTCGCTGCGTTCGGCGAGGATGCCGGTGACGTTCTCGGCGCGGCCGAGAAGTTCCTGCAGCGATTCGTCGCGCGCGTTGATGGATTCGGAGAGCCGCCGCATGCCCTCGAGAGCTCCGCTGATCTCGGGCGGGGTGTCCTGCAGTGCAGTCGACAGGGCGTCGAGCGATTCGTTGATGCCCTCGGTGTCGAGTTCGGACACGCTCGTGGTGAGGTCCCCGAGCGCATCGGGCAGCGAGTACGGCGCGTTGGTGCGCTCGACGGGGATCGTCGTGCCGGGCCGCAGGACGCCGTCGCCGGCCGGCCGCACCGCCAGGGACTTGCGGCCGAGCACGGTGTTGGTCTTGATGTCGGCACCGGTGGCCTCGCCGAGGGCGATGCCGTCGCGGACCGTGAAGGTCACGAGAACCTGCTGTCCGTCGAGTTCGACGCCGGTGACGGTGCCGACGTCGACACCGGCGAGGCTGACGTCGTCGCCCGGCACGAGCCCACCCGCGTCGGTGAAGTGCGCCGAGTAGTTCAGGCCTCCCGAGATGAACGGGAGCTGGTCGTACTGCAGGCCCGCGAGCACGATCGCGGCACACACACCGAGGCCGATGACACCGACCTGGACTGGATTGCGTTCACGAGTAGGGCTCATTCGACCTTTGCACACCTTCCGGTCGTCTGCTCCGCCGACGTGTAACGGATCGTCGTCCCGTCCGGTCCGGAGAACTTGAACGTGTTGGCGCACAGGAAGAACTGGAAGAAGTTTCCGTACACACCGACACGGATGAGCTTCTTGTAGTCCGTCGGCAACCGTTCGAGGGTGCGATTGATGTCGTCCTCACCGAGCTCGAGCTGCGTCATCGTGCGGTTGGTCTCGGCGATCACCGACTGCAGGTCGGGCCGCGTTTCCTGCAGCAGCGACGCGAGATCCGCGGTGCCCGCGGACAACTGCGGGAGCGCGGCCCCGATGGGGTCGCGGTCCTCGGCGAGGCCGTCGACGAGAGTGTGCAGCCGGTCGATGGTGTCGCCGAACTGCTCGTCGCGTTCGTCGATCGTGCCCAGCACGGTGTTGAGGTTGTCGATGACGTCGCCGATGAGCTGGTCCCGGTCGGCGAGCGAGTTGGTGAACGAGTTGGTGTTGCCGAGCAGCGACACCAGCGTGCCGCCCTGTCCCTGGAAGATCTGCAGCAACGCGCCGGACAGGTCGTTGACCTGCTGCGGATCCAGCCCCTTCAGCAACGGCTTGAATCCGCCGAGCAGCAGATCCAGATCGAGCGCCGGCGCGGTCCGGTCGAGCGGGATGGTCTCACCCGGCTGCAGCTTCTCGCCGCTGCTGCCGGCACCTTCCAGCAACTCGAGGTAGCGGTCGCCGACGAGGTTCTCGTAGCGGACGGTCGCGCGGGTGCTCTGCAGCAGCGTGTATTTCGAGTCGACGTCGAAGTCGACCTCGGCGATGTTGCCGTCACCGATGTCGACCCTGCCGACCGACCCCACGGGAACACCCGCGATGCGCACCTTGTCGCCGGGCTTCAGCCCGGACACGTCGGTGAACGTCGCGCGGTATCCCTCGCTGCCGGAGAACCGGGCCTGGCTGAACACCACGGCGAGGCCCGCGAAGATCAGGATCATCGCGACGGCGAAGGCCGTGAACTTGATGGTGGTCGGTCTCATGGTCACTGCCCTGCCGCAAGGTCGTCGCCGTACAGGTACCGGAAGATCGTCGGGGTTCGGACCCACGCCTCGGTGGAGGGCTTGTAGGGCACTTCACCGGTGTTCGCGACCGCGAACTGTGCATGTCCGTCGCGAACGGGGTCGAAGTTCGGCAGGCCGTAGCAGTTGGGGCCACCGCTCGCCCCGACGACGGGGAGGTCCTGTTCCTGGTTGTAGATGGTGGCGCCGCCCATGAAGCTGGTGCTCAGCATCAGCGACGCGTACTTGCCGGTGCCGGCCATCGGCTCGAACGCGATCCGCGCGTCGTTGAGTCCGACGATGAAGCACGTCAGCTCGGGCGAGTACTCCCCGAGGAGGGTGGTCGTGTGGGTCAGCAGGTCCAGCGACGTGGTCAGCTGGGCCTCGTTCTCGCCGAGGACATCCCGGCCGGTGGTCGCGAGACCGATGACGTTCATCAGCAACAGGTCGAGGTTGGACTGTTCGTCGACGACGGTGTTGCCGACGTCGGTGGCGTTGCCGACGGTGGCCATCAGGTCCGGCGCGGTGTCGGCGTAGACACCGGTCACGTCCGCGGCGGCCTGGAGATCGTACTGCAGTTGCGGCAGAGACGGATTCATCGTCACGAGGTAGTCGTCGACCTCCGCGAGCGCGGCACCGAGATCGTCACCGCGACCGCGCAGGCCTTCCGAGATCGCACCGAGCGTGGCGTTGAGCTTCTCCGGCTGCACCTGCGCGAGCACGTCGTTGAGGTGCTCGAAGACGGTGTTGAACTCGACGGTGACGTTCTCGGCGGCGATGACCGCGCCTTCCTGCAGCGGCACCGGTGACGGATCGTCCGGGACGACGAGGTTGACGAACTTCGCACCGAACACGGTGGTCGACTCGATGGTCACCTGGGCGTTCGACGGGATCAGGTGCAGCTGCCCGGGATCCATCGCCAGCTGCAGCACGGCACCGTCCGGGGTGTGCTCGATCGACGAGACCCGGCCGACCTCGACGCCGCGCAACTTGACCTTGGCGTCGGGTTCCATCACCAGGCCGGAACGGGCGGAGGTCACGGTCACCGGGACGGTGGCGGTGAAGCCGCCGACGAACTGCGTCAGCGCCGCGACGACGAGCACGGCGAGCCCGCCGACCATCCCCAGGGCGGCGAGTTTCTTCTTCCACGATGGGCTGTCCATGAATGCCGCCTATCCCGACAGGTTGAAGTTGCCGGACATCCCGTAGACCGCGAGCGAGATGAGGAGGGTGACGGTGACGACGGCGATGAGGGACGCGCGCACGGCGTTGCCGACGGCGACACCGACCCCGACCGGCCCGCCGCTTGCGTTGAAGCCGTAGTAGGTGTGGATGAGCATCACCGCGATGGCCATGACGATGGCTTGCACGAACGACCACAGGATGTCGGTGGGGATGAGGAAGGTCTGGAAGTAGTGGTCGTACACGCCGGCGGACTGGCCGTAGAGCACGACCGTCGCGAAACGACTGGCGATGAACGAGGCGATCACCGCGAGCGAGTACAGCGGGACGATCGCGATCATCCCGGCCATCACCCGCGTGCTCACCAGGTACGGGACGGACGGGATCGCCATCACCTCGAGCGCGTCGATCTCCTCGGAAACCCGCATCGCGCCGAGCTGGGCGGTGGACCCGGCCCCGATGGTCGCGGCGAGGCCGATGCCCGCGATGGTCGGGGCGGCGATGCGCACGTTGATGAACGCCGCGAAGAAGCCGGTGAGCGCCTCGACACCGATGTTGCCGAGGGAGCTGAAGCCCTGCACGGCGATGATGCCGCCGGTGAACAGGGTCAGGAAGCCGACGATCACGACCGTGCCGCCGATGACGGCGAGCGCGCCGGTGCCCATGCTGATCTCGGCGACGAGCCGGACCGTCTCCTTCGGATAGTGCATCAGCGCGCGCGGCGCGGAGCCGAGTGCGCGGCCGAAGAACAGTGCCTGTTCGCCGATGCCGTCGATCGAGTTCGACGCGGCGCGGACACGTCGGCGCACGCGGGGGAAGCGCCCGGTAATCACTGCCATCTACACCACCACCGAGCCGCTCATCCGGCCGTCAGCTTGATGCCGACGGCCGTGACGAGGAGATTGACGACGAACAGTGCCATGAAGGCGAACACGACCGTCTGGTTGACGGCGTCGCCGACGCTCTTGGCACCGCCCTTGACGTTGAGTCCGAGATAGGACGCGACGAGTCCGGCGATCATGCCGAACAGACCCGCCTTGACCTGGGAGATCATCAGCTCGCCGAAGCCGGTGAGCAGCGTGATGCCGTTGACGAAGGCTCCGGGGTTCACGTCCTGCAGGAACACCGAGAACGCGAAACCGCCGAGGATGCCGATCGAGCACACGAGGCCGTTGAGCAGCAACGCGACCACCGTGGAGGCGAGCACGCGCGGCACGACGAGGCGATGGATCGGGTTGATGCCGAGCACCCGCATCGCGTCGATCTCCTCGCGGATCGTCCGGGCGGCGAGGTCCGCGCAGATCGCGGTCGCGCCGGCGCCGGCGACGATGAGGACGGTGACCATCGGCCCGACCTGGGTGACGGCACCGAGCGCGGCACCCGCACCGCTGAGGTCGGCGGCACCGATCTCCCGCAGCAGGATGTTGAGGGTGAAGCTGACCAGGACCGTGAACGGCACTGCCACAAGGACGGTCGGCAGAAGCGACACCCGTGCGACGAACCATGCCTGGTCGATGAATTCGCGCCGTTGGAACGGCCGGGAGAATGCAGCGCGGGCGGTTTCCCCGG
This sequence comes from Rhodococcus sp. NPDC003382, assembly GCF_053589135.1. Taxonomy (NCBI): domain Bacteria; kingdom Bacillati; phylum Actinomycetota; class Actinomycetes; order Mycobacteriales; family Nocardiaceae; genus Rhodococcus; species Rhodococcus sp. NPDC003382. The sequence continues at coordinate 81,074 of NZ_JBSFRH010000019.1, read as the reverse complement.
TCATGGCGAAGAGACCGCCGACGGCGCGCAACGGGACCTCGAGGAGGTCTACCAACGTCTCCCCTCCGTTCGTTGGTTGGATCGGCCACGGACCGACGCGGGCCGCACTGTGACCCGCGTCATACTAACTAGAACGTGTTCACACTGTCAAAGGTGCGCACCGGAGACCCGGAGGACGCCGTACACCGTTGCTGAATCTCGGGAAGCCGGGAGTGGAACCCCGGTCGGATAAGTGGCTTTACGTGGAGCTTCGCAACTCCGGTCGGCAGCGGCGCGGAACCGGGAACCGATGCGATCACACTCCGGGACGCCCGCGGTGGAGGATCCGAAACTGGAACAAGTTTCAAAGAGAAACCGATGTGCTGGAGCCGAGTTCTCGGCACGGAAATCGTCGAACCTCGACCCTATCCCGGCCGACGGCGGACTGCGGAATATTAACCGAGAACGACGGTGCCTGTCACCTGGAGTAGCAGCAACGGGCCGGTGTGCCTTTCCGGCGCCCCCAGGCGCCGAAAAGGCACACCAGCCTCACAGCTTCAGAAGTTCGGCAGCCGAGAACATGCGGGCCGGGTCGCGGTCCTCGAAGTAGCTCCCGAGTTCCTGGGCGAGCGCTTCCGGGGTCCATCGGACGTCGGCGTCGAAACGCTGCTCCACGACGGGGGCCGCCATCAATGCGACCATCGGCCCGTAGACGACGAAGACCTGGCCGTTGACCCGGTCCGCGGCCGGCGAGGCCAGGTACGACACGAGCGTTCCGACGTGCTCGGGCGACAACGGATCGATCTCGGCGTTCGGCGCCGCGCCGAAGACCGACTCGGTCATGGCGGTCCGGCCGCGCGGGCAGATCGCGTTGGCACGCACGCCGTACCGGGACAGCCCCCGGGCCGCGGACAGGGTGAGCGAGATGATGCCGGCCTTGGCGGCACCGTAGTTGGCCTGCCCCTCGGGACCGAGCAGGCCCGCCTCGGATGCGGTGTTGACGATGCGGGCGTAGACGGGCGCGCCGGCTTCCTTCGACTTGGCACGCCAGTAGGCGGCCGCGTTCCGGCACAGCAGGAAGTGTCCGCGCAGATGCACCGCGATCACGGCGTCCCATTCCTCGTCGGACATGTTGGGCAGCATGCGGTCCCGCACGATGCCCGCGTTGTTGACGACGATGTCGAGGCTGCCGAACCGGTCCTGCGCGGTGGAGACGAGTGCATCGGCGGTGGCGCGTTCGGCGACGCTGCCCGGCACGAACGCGACGTCGCCGCCGATCGCGCGGATCTGCTCGAGCGTGTCCTGGACCTCGTCGGTCTCCGCGAGGTCGTTGACGATCACCGTCGCACCGGCCTGCGCCAGTGCCACCGCCTCGGCACGACCCAGTCCCGCGCCGGCGCCGGTCACCACGGCGACCTTGCCGGTCAGGTCTGCCCCACGGGGGTCGGTGACGTTCTCGGGACCGGCGCTGCCGTCAACACTCATGAACCGCACTCCTCGCGACCGCGGCGGACCCTGACGGCCCACCTCTTCGTTACCGGCCCTCCGGCCGCCATGTCAGGCGCACTCGGGGCCCGACGCTCCGGCGAATGAAACCGGGGACCGTCGGAATGTAGAACGCGTTCCCATTCCTGGCAAGAGCAGAGCGTCAGATCTCCGTGAGCGCCGCGCGCGGGCACTGGGCGATCGCCTCGCGCGCGTCCGCCTCGCGACCCTCCGGCACCGGGTGCACGACGGTCAGTTCGTCGTCGTCGTTCAGATCGAACAGATCCGGTGCGATTCCCACACACACGCCGTTCGCCTCGCAGCGGTCGAAGTCGACCTTGATATCCATCCCGAACCCTCGCTTCCCATTCGCACCGAGCCTGTCGGACACCGTCGGCGGCACCCCCGAACGGAGCCTGTCCGGTAAGGCTAGAACGCGTTCCAGTTCTGTGCAATGATTCGGAAACATTGCCGGACCCGTCCCCGTGGCGACGATTGGAGCGGTTCGTTGGACATCACCTATACCCCGCAGCAGCAGAAGCTGCGCGAGGAGTTGCGCGCGTACTTCGCCGAGCTGATGACGCCGGAGCGTCGTGAAGCGCTCTCGGCGACGACCGGTGAGTACGGCGCCGGAAACGTGTACCGCGAAGTGGTGCAGCAGATGGGCAAGGACGGCTGGCTCACCCTCGGCTGGCCCGAGGAGTACGGCGGCCAGAACCGTTCCGCCATGGACCAGTTGATCTTCACCGACGAGGCCGCGGTCGCGGGCGCTCCGGTCCCGTTCCTCACCATCAACTCGGTGGCGCCGACGATCATGCACTACGGCACCCCCGAGCAGAAGGCGTTCTTCCTGCCGAAGATCTCCGCGGGTGAACTGCACTTCTCGATCGGCTATTCCGAGCCCGGCGCCGGCACCGACCTCGCGTCGCTGCGCACCACCGCCGTGCGCGACGGCGACGAATGGGTCATCAACGGGCAGAAGATGTGGACCAGCCTCATCGCCTACGCCGACTACGTGTGGCTCGCGTGCCGCACCGATCCGAATGCCAAGAAGCACAAGGGGATCAGCGTCCTCATCGTGCCCACCTCGGCGGAGGGGTTCTCGTACACCCCGGTGCACACCATGGCCGGACCGGACACCAGCGCCACCTACTACCAGGACGTGCGGGTCCCGGCGTCGGCCCTCGTCGGTGAGGAGAACGGCGGCTGGGCGCTGGTCACCAACCAGCTCAACCACGAACGCGTGGCGCTCACCTCGGCCGGACCGATCCTCACCGCGCTGCAGGAGGTCCGGGCGTGGGCGCAGAACACCACGCTGCCCGACGGCCGGCGCGTCATCGACCAGGAATGGGTGCAGATCAACCTCGCCCGGGTACACGCGAAGGCCGAATACCTCAAACTCATGAACTGGGAGATCGCGTCCAGCACCGCACCCCTGGGTCCGGCACCCGCATCCGCGAACAAGGTCTTCGGCACGGAGTTCGCGACCGAGGCCTACCGGCTGCTCATGGAGATCCTGGGTCCCGCGGCGACCCTGCGGCAGAACACCCCCGGCGTGCTCCTGCGCGGACGCATCGAACGCATGCACCGCAGCTCGCTCATCCTGACGTTCGGCGGCGGCACCAACGAGGTGCAGCGCGACATCATCGCCATGACCGCCCTCGGCCAGCCACCCGCCAAGCGCTGACCGCCGAGCCGCCACACCACGAGAGGACCACCGCAGTGGACTTCACGCTCACCGAGGCCCAGCAGGATCTCGCCGGGCTCACCCGCAACATCGTCACCGAGGTCGTCACCAACGAGCATCTCCGCGAGCTCGACGCCGCCGAGGACCGGATCGACCACGCCCTGTGGGACGCGCTCGCGTCGTCCGGGATTCTCGGTGCCGCGGTCCCCGAGTCCATCGGCGGCGACGGATTCGGCCCGCTCGAGCAGATCAGCATCTGCGCCGAACTCGGCCGCGGCGTCGCGGCCGTGCCGTATCCGACCTCCGTCGTCGCGTCCGCGACCGCCATCGCCGAATTCGGCACCGACGCGCAGCGCGCCGCGTGGGGTGAACCGGCGGCGACCGGTGAGAAGGTCCTCGCGGCCGCGCTCACCGAGGAACTGAACGAGGATCCGACCACGCCCACCACCCGGGCCGTCGCCGACGCCGACGGCTGGATCCTGAACGGCACCAAGATCGTCGTCGATGCGGCGCCGATCGCCGATCTGTTCCTGGTCCCCGCCGCCTCGGAGTCCGGCGTGGTGGTGCTCCTCGTCGACGCCGACGCCCCCGGGGTCACCGTGACCCGCCAGTCCACCACCGATTTCGGCAGCGCCGGCATCGTCGAGTTCGCCGGGACGCGCGTCGGCGCCGACCGGGTGCTCGGCACGGACGGCGCCGCGGTCGCGGCGTGGCTGCGCGACCGCACGCTGCTCGGATCCGCCGCCTACCAGTTCGGCGTCCTCGAACGCGCGCTCGAGCTCACCGCCGAATATGCCCGCGAGCGGATCCAGTTCGACCGTCCGATCGGCAGCTTCCAGGCCGTCGCCCAGCGTCTCGCGGACGGCTACATCGACGTCAAGGCCGTGCGCCTGACCCTGTGGCAGGCCGCATTCCGGATCGCCGCAGGGCTTCCGGACACCGGAGAGCTGCGCACCGCGGCGTTCTGGGCCGCCGACGCCGGGCATCGCGTCGCCCACACGACGGTGCACGTGCACGGCGGCGTCGGACTCGACGAGGATCATCCGGTCCACCGCTACTTCCTCGCGGCAAAGCACCACGAGTTCCTGCTCGGTTCGGCGACGACCCAACTGCGTTCGCTCGGCGCCGAACTCGCCTCGACGCCGGCCTGACCGGTCCCGCTCGCCGAGATGTCGCCTGTACGCCGGCGCCGGCCTGCCCCGAGGATGCACCCATGACGGAAACACCCACGGTGACCGCCCTGCTCACCGCGATGTCCGAGATCGACGACCGGGGGCTGCGTTTCGAGGACGCGTCCCTGTCGTGGCGCGAGCACGTGCAGCGCAGCCACGACAGGGCCGCGCTGCTGCGCGCCCTGCTCGATCCGGACCGGCCGCGGCACTTCGGGATCCTCATGGACAACGTCCCGGAGTTCTCGCTGCTGCTCGGCGCTGCCGCGTTCTCCGGGTCCGTCGTGGTCGGCCTGAACACGACCCGTCGCGGCGATGCCCTCGCCCGCGACATCGCGCTGGCCGACTGCCAGGTGGTGTTCACCGAACGCGCACACGCCGGCCTGCTCGACGGCCTCGATCTCGGCGACGTCCGGGTGATCGACGTCGATTCACCGGACTGGGCCGAACTCCTGGAACCACACCGAGATTCGGTCCACGAGGTCGCCGAGGTCACACCCGACGACCTGTTCATGCTGATCTTCACGTCCGGCACGAGCGGCGACCCGAAGGCCGTGCGGTGCACGCACGCGAAGGTCGCGGCACCGGGCCGGATGCTCGCGCAGCGGTTCGGACTCGGCGCCGAGGACGTGGTGTACCTGTCGATGCCGCTGTTCCACTCGAACGCCATCATGGCGGGCTGGGCCGTCGCGCTGGCCGGCGGGTGCGCGGTGGCCCTGCGCCGGCGTTTCTCCGCGTCCGGGTTCCTGCCCGACCTGCGGAAGTTCGGTGTCACCTACGCCAACTACGTGGGCAAGCCGCTCTCCTACATCGTGGCAACGCCCGAGACGCCACACGATTCCGACAACCCACTGCGCATCATGTACGGCAACGAGGGCACCGCGCCCGCGATCGCCGAGTTCCGACGCCGGTTCGACGCCGTCGTCGTCGACGGCTTCGGCTCCACCGAGGGCGGGGTGTCGATTCCCGCGACCCCGGGCGCTCCGGCCGGGGCGCTCGGCCGACTGCCCGAGGACATCCACATCCTGCACCCGGAGACCGGGAAGCCTTGCCCTCCGGCCGAGTTCGACTCCCGCGGCCGGATCGTCAACGCCGACGAGGCCACCGGCGAACTGGTCAACGTCCGCGGTGCCGGTCAGTTCGCCGGGTACTACAAGAATCCCGAGGCCGACGCCGAACGGGTCCGGGACGGTCGCTACTACAGCGGCGACCTCGGGTTCCGCGACGCCGACGGGTTCGTGTACTTCGCGGGCCGCAGCTCGGGCTGGCTGCGGGTGGACGGCGAGAACATCGGCGCAGCCCCCATCGAGCGAGTACTGCTGCGCTACAAAGGGTTCGCACAGGTCGCCGTCTACGCGGTGCCCGACCGCTACGTGGGCGACCGGGTGATGGCCGCGGTGATCCCGTCCGCGGACACCGCATTCGACCCGATCGCGTTCGCGCAGTTCCTCGACTCCCAGCCCGATCTGGGTCCCAAACAGGTGCCGACGCTGATCCGCGTCTGCACCGACTTCCCGCGCACCGCGACGTTCAAGGTGCTCACCCGGTCGCTGAGCGCCGAACGCTGGCACTGTGCCGATCCGGTGTGGGTACGCGAGCGCGGCGAGAACGAATTCAGGCTCCTGACAGAGGAACTGGCAGAAGCACTCGAATCGGACACGGCCGCCGCCGGGTAGGTACACCGACTTCCGCAAACCCTTGCCCGCCTTACATACCCTCAGGTATGTTCTGGCGATGTGCACGCCGCTGCGTGTTCCGGGGGAAGCGGAGGAGCGAATGGGATCGACACCGCGCGATGCCGCCCATGCCCTGGGTAGCTTCTACTCCCTGTCGCTCGACGCACTGACCGGACTGTTCCGGGCACCGTTCCAGTGGCGGGAATTCACGAACCAGTTCTGGTTCGTCGCGCGCGTCTCGCTGGTCCCGACGATCCTCATGTCGATCCCGTTCACCGTGCTCGTGGTCTTCACCCTCAACTCCCTGCTGGTGGAGATCGGCGCGAGCGACATGTCCGGCGCCGGAGCGGGGCTCGGCGCGGTCACCCAGATCGGTCCGCTCGTCACGGTGCTGGTGGTCGCGGGCGCGGGCGCCACCGCGATCGCCGCCGACCTCGGTTCACGCACGATCCGCGAGGAGATCGCCGCGCTCGAAGTGCTCGGCATCGATCCGGTGTCCCGTCTCGTCGTGCCGCGTGCTCTCGCGTCGACCGCGGTGGCCGCGACCCTCAACGGCGCGGTCTGCGCGATCGGCCTGATCGGTGGGTTCTTCTTCTCCGTCCTGCTCCAGAACGTCGACCCGGGCGCGTACGCCGCCGGGGTCACGCTCCTCGTCGGTCCCGGCGAGCTGCTGCTCTCCGAGATCAAGGCCTCCGTGTTCGGGCTGCTCGCCGGGCTGATCGCGTGCCACCGGGGCCTGTCGGTCTCCGGCGGCCCCAAGAGCGTCGGCGAGGCCGTCAACGAAACCGTCGTGTTCGCATTCGTTGCCCTGTTCCTGGCGAACATGCTGCTCACCTCGATCGGAATCGCGGTGACCGACCGATGAGCCTGGTCAGCCTCCGTCACGGCCGGGCCGCGCACACCGCGAGCCGGGCCGGGCGCGGTGTCGTCCGAGCGATCGACACCGTCGGCGAGCAGATCGTGTTCTGCGTCGGCGCGTTGCTGTCCACCGCGAAGGCCGCGCGGCACTACCGCACCGAGACGTTCCGGGTGGTCACCGAGATCGGTCTGGGCACAGGACTTCTCGCGATGATCGGCGGCAGCGTCGCGATCATGGGTTTCCTCACCCTGTTCGCCGGTGCCACGGTCGCCGTGCAGGGCTTCACCTCGCTCGGGAACATCGGCGTCGAGGCGCTCACCGGATTCCTGTCGGCGTACGTCAACGTGCGGGTCGTCGCGCCCGTCGTCGCCGGTGTCGGTCTCGCCGCGACCATCGGTGCCGGCACCACCGCCCAGCTCGGCGCCATGCGCATCAGCGAGGAGATCGACGCGCTCGAAGTGATGGCGATCCGGTCCGTTCCCTATCTCGTCGGCACGCGAATCCTGGCCGGGCTCATCGCCATCCTCCCGCTGTACTCGCTGTCGGTGCTCGCGGCGTTCCTGTCCAGCCGCATCGCGACCGTCACGATTCTCGGCCAGTCCCCCGGCGTCTACGACCACTATTTCGCGACGTTCCTGCGTCCGGCGGACGTGCTGTGGTCCTTCGGTCAGGCGATCGTGATGGCCGTGATCGTCATGCTCGTGCACAGCTACTACGGCTACACCGCGCACGGCGGTCCGTCCGGTGTCGGCGTCGCGACCGGCCGCGCGGTGCGGTTGTCCCTGATCGCGGTGGTGACGGTGACCCTGTTGATCTCGCTGGCCCTCTACGGCAGCAGCCGCCAGCTGCATCTGGCGGGGTGAGCGCGATGCGCACCCACCTGCCCCGCATCGCCGTCGCCGCGACCCTCCTGGTCGCCGCGGGAATCCTCGCGCTCGTCCACCAGTCCTACCGGGGCGGTTTCGCTTCCGGTGTCACCGTGACCGTGGAGACCGACCGGGCAGGGCTCGTCCTGGACCGCGGCGCACTGGTCAAGCGGCACGGCGTCCAGGTGGGCACGGTGGCCGCGGTCCACCCGTCGCCGACGGGCGCGGTCGTCGAACTGAGCCTGTTCCCCGGCGACGCCGCCCGTATCCCGGCCGACGTCGGCGCCGACATTCGCGCGACCACCGTGTTCGGCGCGAAGTTCGCCTCCCTCACCGACCCCGCCCACCCGACCGGCGAACACCTGCGCGAGGGGTCGGTCCTGCGTGCCGCGAACGTCACGGTCGAGACGAACTCGGTGTTCGAATCCCTGACGTCGGTGCTGCACGCCGTCGACCCGGCCGAGCTGAACCAGACGCTCGGTGCCGCCGCCACCGCCCTGCGCGGCCGCGGGGACGATCTCGGCACCGCACTCGACGACACCGGCACGATTCTCGCCCAGGTGAATCCGCGCACGGATGTCCTCGGAGAGGATCTCGCGGCGACACGGTCCGTCGCCGGCACCTACACCGAGGCCGCACCGGCCCTGCTCGACTCGCTCGGCAATCTCACCGTCACCGCCCGCTCCGTCGTCGACCGGGCCGAGGATCTCGACGCGATGCTGCTGTCGGTGATCGGCCTGACCGACACCGGGGTCGGCGTGCTCGAACCGAACGGACCGGCGATCGTCGGCGTGCTCGATCTGTTGCGGCCCACCGCATCCGTGCTCGAGGAGTATTCGCCCGTGCTGACCTGCTTCTTCCAAGGCGCCGACCAGGCCCGGTTGCTCGCCGAACCGGCCTCCGGCGGCAACGGCAGTTCGATGATGCTCAACTCGTCGCTGTTGCTCGGCTCCGACCCGTACGAGTACCCGCGCAACCTGCCGGTGGTCGCGGCGACCGGCGGACCGCGGTGCGGCGCCCTGCCCGTCGTCACCGCCGCCGAGTCGCCGGCCCCGTACGTGGTGGCGAACACCGGCGCGAACCCGTTCGAGGCGGGCAACACGAGCCCGGTGTTCGTGCCCGGCTCGATCCTCGAACTCCTGCAGGAGCCCGCCCGGTGACCCGCACCGCGACCGCCGCAGCGGCCTACGCGCTGGTGATGCTCACGATCCTCGGCGCGCTGTTCGTCGTGTTCGGGCAGATGCGATTCCAGGACTACACGCGCTACCACGCGGTGTTCGAGGACGTATCCGGACTGCGCACAGGACAATTCGTGCGCGTGGCCGGCGTGGAGGTCGGCCGCGTCACGTCCGTCGAGTTCGCCGACGGCAACCGGATCGCGGTGACGCTCGACGTCGAGGACGTCTACACCCCGACGCGCGCGACCCACGCGACCGTCCGGTACCTCAACCTCGTGGGCGACCGATACCTGGAACTGGCCGACGGTCCCGGCGATACGACCCCGCTCGGCGCCGGTGGGGTGATCGACGTCGACCGCACCTCCCCCGCCCTCGATCTGGACGTGCTGATCGGCAGTTTCAAGCCGCTGTTCCGCGCACTCGATCCGCAACAGGTCAACCAGCTCTCCGCCGATCTCATCTCGGTCCTGCAGGGTCAGGGCGTGACGGTCGAGTCGATCCTGCAGCGCACCGCGTCGCTCACCTCCACCCTCGCCGACCGCGACCGTCTCGTCGGCGACGTCGTCGCGAACCTGAATTCGGTGCTCGCGACCATGGCCGAGCACCGCGACGAGTTCGACGTCTCCCTCGACCGCGCACAGCAGCTCGCGGATCGGCTCGCGCAGGACGGCGCGCTCGTCGCCGAATCCGTCGCGTACATCGATGCGTCGGCCTCCTCGCTAGCGCAACTGCTCACCGTGTCGCGCGAACCCCTGGCCGGCGACATCGTCGAAGCCGGACATCTTGCCGCGCAACTCAACTCGCGCAGCGACACCATCGAGAGCCTCGCGACGCGCCTGCCCGACGCCTACGCCGCACTCACCCGGCTCGGCGCGTACGGCGGGTTCTTCAACTACTACCTGTGCGGCCTGCAGATCAAGCTCAGCGACCCCAGCGGCAACACCGTCACCTCACCGCTGTTCGGGCAGACGACGGGCAGGTGCGCACCGGCATGACCCGTCGATTCCGTGAGATGAACGAGGTCCGCATCGGGGTGATCGGAACGGTCGCGCTCGTCGTGCTCGTGCTCGCTGCCCTGAACTTCGGGTCGTTGCCGTTCGTCGACACCGGCCGCACCTACCACGCCCGGTTCGTCGACGCAGGCGGGCTGAACACCGGTGACGCCGTGCAGGTTTCGGGAAAGGATGCCGGGCGGGTCTCCGCTGTCGAGATCGACGGCGACGCCGTGCGGGTGAGCTTCACCGTCGACGACCGGGTCGTGCTGGGCACCGACACCACCGTGGAGATCGCGACCGCCACCGCGCTCGGCGCCCGGATGCTGCGGGTCCGGCCCGCCGGCCCCGGCGAGGAGGCCGAGGGCACGACCTTCGACCTCGACCGCACCACCGCGCCCTACGAGCTCACCGAGGCGCTCGGCGACCTCGCGACCACCGCCGCGGACATCGACACCGAGCAGGTCGCCGAATCGATGCGGGTGCTCTCGGACACGCTGCCCCGGACCCCGGACGACATCGGGGCGGCCCTGGACGGGGTGCAGCGGTTGTCCACCACGGTCGCCTCCCGCGACGAGTCGCTGCGTGCGCTCCTCGGCAACGCCGAACGGATCACCGCGGTGCTGGCCGAACGCAGCCGGCAGGTCGACGGGCTGATCGTCGACGCCGAGCTGATCCTGCGTGAGCTCGACACCCGGCAACGCTCGCTGGACACCCTGTTCGGCAACGTGAACGCGCTGTCGATCGAGCTGACGAACCTCGTGGCCGACAACGAAACCCAGCTCGCCCCGACCCTCGAGCAGGTCGACGCCGTGCTCGACGTGCTGACCCGCAACCGCGAGAACATCGCGCTCGCCATCGCGCGGCTCGGCCCGTACGCCACCGAACTCGGTGAGGCCGTCGCCTCGGGCCCGTTCTTCAACTCCTACATCCAGAACCTGCTGCCGCCCGAGCTGATCGAACCGGCCCTGACCGACGCGCTCGAACGCGCCGGCGCCGGCGGAGGTACCCCGTGACCCGCATCCGGCCGCTGCTGCCCTGGCTGATCCCGTTCCTGGTGCTCGGCGTGATCGCCGTCGTGTCCTTCGGAATCGTGCCGTGGCGCTCCACGCACGAGTTCACCGCCGAATTCGCCTCCGCCCGTGGCCTGTACCCCGGCGACGACGTGCGCGTGATGGGCGTCGACGTCGGCCGCGTCACGCGCCTCGAGCCGGACGGCGACCGGGTACGCGTCACGTTCGAGATCGACGCGGACCGGCCGGTGCCCGCCGACGTGAGGGCCGCGGTCGTCGCGCCCACCCTCGTGTCGGCCCGGTTCGTGCAGCTCGCACCCGCCTACACCGGAGGACCACAACTCGATCCGGGTTCGACCATCCCGATCGAGCGCACCGCCGTGCCCGTCGAATGGGACGAGGTGACCCGGCAGCTCGCCGAACTGACCACCGAACTCGGTCCCGCCCCGGACGACCCGCAGGGACCGCTCGGCGAGGTCCTCGACGTCGCCGCGAGCAACGTCGAGGGACAGGGCCTGGACCTGCGCGCGACCGCCGAGGAGTTGTCGGCGGCGTTGCGCACCGTCTCCGACGGTCGCGGCGACCTGTTCGCGGTCGTCCGCAACCTGCAGGTCTTCGTCGACGCACTGTCGGACAGTCGCGGGCAGATCGTCGCGTTCAACAACCGGATGGCCTCGGTGACGCAGATCCTCGACGCGAACCGCGACGACATGGGCAGCGCGCTGGGCTCGCTCGGCTCCGCTCTCGGTGAGGTCGAACGGTTCGTGCGCGACAACCGCGAGCGGATCGGCGGCACCGTCGACCGGACCGCCGAACTCGCCGAGACGCTCGCGGCCCAGCGGGACGGAATCGCGCAGGTGCTGCACGTCGCGCCGACCGCGCTGTCCAATCTGCAGGGCATCTACCAGCCCGCCCACAACACGGTCGTCTCGGCGCTGGCACTGACCAACTTCGCCAACCCGGTGCAGTTCATCTGCTCGGCGCTCGCGGCCGCGGAGGACGTCGACGCGCACACCGGGTCGGAACTGTGTGTGCAGCAACTCGGTCCGATCCTGCATCTGCTCGCCGTCGACTATCCACCGATCATGATCAATCCGACCCGGGGTGTCGGCGCGCTGCCCGACCAGCTCGTGTACACCGAACCGGGCCTGGCCCCGGTGTCCTCCGGCTCCGATCTCGAGGACCTGCTTCTTCCGGGAGGGCGATGAGAACCGCACGCGCGGCCCTGCTGCTGGTCCCGCTCGTCCTGGCGACGAGCGCGTGCGAGTGGCGCGGGGTCAACTCCCTGACGTTGCCGGGTACCCGCGGCCACGGGGACGGCGCCTACAGTGTCGATATCGAGATGCCGAACGTCACGACCCTGGAACGGAATTCGAGAGTCCGGGTCGCGGATGTCACGGTCGGCCGGGTGGACGACATCCGGCTCGACGGCGGTCACGCCGTGGTGACGGTGGTGCTCGACGGCGGCACCGCACTGCCCGCGAACGCGACCGCGAAGATCGGGCAGACGAGCCTGCTCGGGTCGGCGCATCTCGAGCTCGCCCCGCCGATCACCGAACCGCCCACCGGCACACTGGAGGACGGTGACGTCATCCCGCTCGAACGCGCCGGGCTGTTCCCCACCACCGAGCAGACCCTGTCGGCGTTGTCGCTGGTGCTCAGCGGCGGTGGCCTGGCCCAGGCCCAGGAGATCTCCCGCGAGCTGAATCTCGCCCTGACCGGGCGCGAGGAGTCGGTGCGCGCCCTGCTCGGGCAGCTCGACGTCGCGCTCACCGGTCTCGACGATCAGAAGGCGCAGATCGTGGGGGCGATGGAATCCCTCGACGCGCTCGCGGTCGAGGTGTCCGCGCAGAACCAGGTGCTCGCCGACGCCACCGATGCGCTCGCCCCGGCACTGGACGAATTGTCTTCTCGCCGCGACGATCTGACGCAGGCCTTGACGTCGCTCGGCGATCTGGGGCGGATCGCCGGCGACCTCGTCGACGCATCCGGGGACGACGTGGTGGCGAATCTGCGCGATCTCGAGCCGGTGATGGCCTCGCTCACCGCGGCCGGGGATTCGCTCACCGAATCGCTCCGCTACCTGCTCACCTTCCCGTTCCCGATCGACACCTACCGCAATGCCGTGCGCGGCGACTACGCGAACGGCACGGTGATCCTGGACCTGACGTTGCCGACGCTCGAGAACGCGCTGCTGCTGGGCACCCCGTTCGAGAACGCGCTCACCGGTCCGGCCGCTGCGATCCCGCCCGATGTGTCCGACACGGACCCGATGGGCCTGCTCGCCCGACTGCTGGGGGTTCCCCGATGATGCCGTCCGTCCGCAACCGGCTGATCGTGTTCCTCGCGATCGGTATCGCCGCGATCGTCGCCGTCGGCGTGTGGTTCGTGCAGGTGCCCGCGCAGCTCGGGATCGGCCGCTACGTGGTGCGCCTGGACCTCGCCGACGGGGGCGGTCTGTATCCGACCGCGAACGTCACCTATCGGGGCGTGACGATCGGCCGGGTCACCGAGGTCCGGATGACCGACGACGGCGCCGAAGCCACCCTGTCGCTCGACTCGTCGGTGCCCGTCCCGGCGTCGACCGCCGCCGAGATCCGCAGCATGTCGGCGATCGGTGAGCGCTATGTCGATCTCGTGCCGGACGACGCGAACACTCCGTATCTGGCGGACGGCGACGTCCTGCCCCGCGACCGCGTGACCCTGCCCGAGCCGATCGACCGGGCCATCGACCGGCTCGACGACACCCTGCAGGCGGTCGGGGCGGACCGGTTGGCCGTCCTGCTCGACGAGGCGCACACCGCGATCGGCGCCTCCGGCGACGACCTGCGGACACTGGTGGATTCGGCGACCGCGGTCGCCGGGGAGGGCGCCGACAACGCCGACGAGACCGGCGCGCTCATCGACGGCGCCGGTCCGCTGCTGCAGACCCAGATCGACTCGTCGTCCGCGATCGGGCAGTGGGCGTCGGCATTGGCCGGCACCACCGGCACGTTGCGCGATGCGGATCCGGCCGTGCGGGCGCTCGTCGACCGGGCCGCTCCCGCCGCCGACGAGGTCAGCGCGGGGTTCCAGCGCATCGAGCCGACGCTGCCGCTGCTGCTCGCCAACCTCGTGTCGGTGGAACAGGTTGCCGCCGTCTACAACCCGGGCGTCGAACAGATCCTTGTGCTGTTCCCGTCCATCATGGCGTCCACCCAGTCCGCGGCCCTGCCGAACGTCGACAATCCGTCGCAGAACACGTTCTTCGTCAACTCGTACAACGACCCGCCGCCGTGCATCGAGGGGTTCCTGCCGCCCGAACAGCGCCGCTCCCCCACCGAACTCGATGTGCCGGAGACGCCGCCCGACCTGTACTGCAAGCTGCCGTCGGACGATCCGGTCGCGGTGCGCGGCGCCCGGAACCTACCGTGCCTCGAATTCCCGGGCCTGCGCGGCGCGACGGTGCAGACCTGCCGGGAGCAGGCCGCGGAGCAGGGTGTCGCCGGGGCGTTCGCGGGAACCTACGATCCGATCACCGGGGTGTACACGGGCTCGGACGGAAAACGGTACGTGCAGGGAGATCTCGCGGGCGGCGCGCCGCGGACGCTGGAGGATCTGCTGCTGCCGACCGGGTAGCCGCCGGTGCGGCGCGGAAAGCGCCGCACCGGGCGGAGATCAGGCGGTCGCGGCCTCGTTGAACTTTTCGAGCGTGCCGGTCGCCTCGAGGTACTCCTGCACCCAGCGTTCGATGACCGCGGAGGACTTCTCGACCTTGGTGAGCTGGCCGACGACCTGGCCGACGGGGTTGAACGCGACGTCGACGGTCTCATCCGGGTACTTGTGGGTGGCGGCCACCGCCATACCGGACACCATGTACTGCAACGGCATTCCGAGCGGCTTCGGGTTGCCTTCCTTCTCCCATGCCTCGGTCCAGTCGTTGCGCAGCATGCGGCACGGCTTGCCGGTGAACGAGCGGCTGCGCACGGTGTCGCGGCTGGTGGCCTTCGCGTAGGCGGCCTGCTGGACGGGGGTGTTCTCCGCTTCCTCGACCATCAGCCACTGCGAACCGGACCACGCGCCCTGCGCGCCCAGCGCGAGCGCGGCGGCGATCTGCTGGCCGCTGCCGATGCCGCCGGCGGCCAGCACCGGGATCGGCGCGACCTCCTTGACAACCTGCGGCCACAGCACGATCGACCCGACCTCACCGCAGTGGCCGCCACCCTCGCCGCCCTGCGCGATGATGATGTCCACGCCGGCGTCGGCGTGCTTGCGGGCCTGCGCCGGCGAGCCGCACAGCGCGGCGACCTTGCGGCCGGAGTCGTGGATGTGGGCGATCATGTCCGCCGGCGGGGTGCCCAGCGCGTTGGCGATGAGAGTGACCTTCGGATGCTGCAGCGCGACCTCGACCTGAGGGGTCGCGGTGGCCTCGGTCCAGCCGAGGAGCTGCAACGCGTTATCGTCACCGTCCTCGGACAGCGGCACGCCGTGGTCGAGAAGGATCTTGCGTCCGAAATCGAGGGTTTCCTGCGGCACCATCGACTGCAGCATCTTCGTGAGTTCTTCGGCGGACAGGTTCGAGTCCATGCCCTCGTACTTGTTCGGGATGACGATGTCGACGCCGTACGGGTGGTCGCCGATGTGCTCGTCGATCCAGTTCAGCTCCACTTCGAGCTGCTCGGGCGTGAACCCGACGGCGCCGAGGACGCCGAAGCCACCGGCCTTGGAGACGGCCACGACGACGTCGCGGCAGTGGGTGAACGCGAAGATGGGGAACTCGATTCCGAGTTCGTCGCAGAGCGGGGTGTGCATTCGGCACTCCTTCGAGGACGCGAGTCGCATATTGGAACGTGTTCTACTCTAGTTGCGACGCGTCGAAATAGGGAGGCCCTTCGTCCACTCGCTCCCCGGGTGACGGGGAGGCGAGGCGGTCAGATGGTGCCGGCGGCCTTCAACTCCGCCTGCCGCTCTTCGGTGAGGCCGAGCAGGTCGCCCCACACCGCGGCGTTGTCGTAACCGGCGATCGGTGCCCCGGCACGACGCACGCCGCCGGGGGTTCCGGCGAGCACCGGGACGACACCGGGACCGAGGACCTCGGAGCCGGTGCGTTCGTCGTGGTGTTCGACGAGCATGCCGCGCGCGCGGAACTGTTCGTCGGCGACTACCTCCGCGACCGTGTTGACCGGTCCGGCCACCACCCCGCTGTCCGCGAGATGTTCGAGCAGGTCGTCGAGCTTCCACTGCGCCGCCCACGCGCCGATCAGGTCGTCGAGTTCGTCCTGGTGCACGCCGCGCGCGAGGTGATCGGCGAAGCGCACGTCGTCGGCCAGTTCCGGGCGGTCCATCGCGGCACACAGCCGCCGGAACACGGTGTCCTGGTTGGCGGCGATGACGATCCACATGTCGTCGCCGGTGCGGTACAGGTTGGACGGGGCGATGCCCTCGAGGCGGGTTCCCGACGGTCCGCGCACCACACCGGCGGTGTCGTAGTCGGGAATCACCGATTCCTGGATGGCCAGGCAGGATTCGGTGAGCGCGACGTCGACGACCTGCCCGCGGCCGGTGCGTGCGCGGGAGACGAGCGCCGCGAGGATGCCCTGGACGGCGAACATGCCGGCCAGGGAATCCCCGAGGGACAGCGCCAGCCGCGGCGGGGCCTGACCCGGGTAGCCGTTGAGGTGCCGCAGCCCGGATTCCGCCTCGGCGACCGAGGCGTATCCCGCCTGTCCCGCCTTGGGGCCGGTCTGCCCGTAGCCGGAGACGCGGGCCAGCACGATGCCGGGATTGATCCCGGACAGCACGTCGTAGCCGAGACCCCACTTCTCGAGGGTGCCGGGACGGAAGTTCTCGACGATGACATCCGACTCGGCGACCAGTCGCCGGAACAGCTCCTGGCCCTCGGGCGACCGCAGATCGAGGGTCACGCACCGCTTGTTGCGGGCGTGCACCGTCCAGAAGAAGCGGTGCCCGTCCTTCTCGCCCTGGCCCCAGGTGCGCAGCGGGTCGGGACGCTTCGGGTCCTCGATCTTGATGACGTCGGCGCCCATGTCGCCGAGCAGCCGCCCGGCGAACGGCCCCGCGATCAGGGTGCCCAGTTCGAGCACCCTGATCCCGTCGAGCGCGCCCCCCTGCGTCACCGAATCCTGCGTCGCCGAGTTCTGCTGCGCCGAGTCATGCTGTGTCACTGCCGTATTCCGTTCGTCTCGCGGGTCAGTACCCGAGGTGGACCGTCTTCTCCTCGGTGAACGCCTCGAGACCGCTGCGGCCGAGTTCACGCCCGATACCGCTGGCCTCACGTCCGCCCCAGGGCAGGCTCGGGTCGGGAACACCCCAGCCGTTGACCCACACGGTACCGACCCGAAGCTGCGGGATCACGCTGTGCACGGTCGACAGGTTCTGGCTGAAGATGAACGCGTTGAGCCCGTACTTGGTGGTGTTCGCCAGCCGCACGGCCTCCTCGGTGGTCTTGAACGTGATGACGGTCGCGACCGGGCCGAAGATCTCCTCGCGGGCGATCGTCAGCTCGTTGTGCCCGCGGAAGACGGTGGGCTCGACGAAGAAGCCGCGGTCGCCGACCCGCCCGCCGCCGGTCAGCAGCTCGGCTCCCTCGGCGCGGCCCTTCTCGATGTAGCCGAGGATCCGATCGAGCTGCTTGCGGTTGACGATGGTGCCCTGCGTCGTCGCCGCGTCGAAGGGGTCGCCGACGACGGCTCCGCGGGCGAACTCGACGAGTCCCTCGACGACCTGGTCGGCGATGGATTCGTGCACGATGACGCGGGTGCCGGCCGCGCACACCTGGCCCTGGTGGTAAAAGTTGCCCATCGCGATCCACGGCAGCGACGCCTCGAGGTCGGCGTCCGGGAAGATCAGCTGCGGCGCCTTGCCGCCGAGCTCGAGGGTGACCTTGCGGAACTTCTCACCCGCGAGCGAGGTGATGGTCTTGCCGACGGCGGGGCTGCCGGTGAAGGTGATCTTGTCGATGCCCTCGTGCGCGGCGAGCGCGGCGCCCGCCTCCGGCCCGAGCCCCGGCACGACGTTGAACGCGCCGTCCGGCACGCCCGCCTCGGCGAGCAGGTCGGCGAGCTTCAGGGTGGACAGCGACGCGTCCTCGGCGGGCTTGACGACGACCGAGCACCCGGCGGCCAACGCGGGGGCGACCTTCCACGCGGCGACGACCGTCGGGTTGTTCCACGGAGTGATCGCGCCGACCACGCCGAGCGGCTGGCGCAGGGTGTAGCCGAAGCGGTGCTGCGGTCCCACGTCGGGCAGCAGGATCGCTTCACCGGCGATCTTGTCGGCCCACCCGGCGTAGTGCCGGAACGAGGCCGCCGCGGCGGGGATGTCGCCGGCAACGGTGTCGGCGTACAGCTTGCCCATCTCGGCGGTTTCGAGGGCGGACAGCTCGGGTGCGTGCTGTTCGATGAGATCGGCTGCGCGCGAGAGGATCCGGCCGCGCTCGGCGCCGGGCATCTGCGACCACGCGCCGTCCTCGAAGGTGGCCCGGGCGGCGTCGACGGCGGCGTCGATGTCCTCGGCGCGACCGGCGGCGATCTGCGCGACCGGTTCCTCGTTCGCCGGGTTGACGGAGGTGAAGGTCGCGCCGGAGCGCGCCGGGACGGCGCGGCCGCCGATGCGCAGCAGCGGTTCCGGCACCACGACGGGATGCGGGGTGGGGGCAGTGGTGGTTTCGGTCATCTGTGACTCCTAGGGTGAGGGCGGAGCGAAGCGACGAGCGAGTCCGGACCACGACGAGTCGTAGTCGGGTTGACGGTGTGCCGCCGCGAGGGCGGTGTCGGTGACGGCCAGCGGCAGCCGGGTCTCGAACATGAACGACATGGTGTTCTCGAGCTTGACGGGGGTGAGTTCCGCGGCACTCGCGAGTTCGAACGTCTCCAGGTCCGGTCCGTGCGCGCCCCACTGGTTGTGCAGCGACGCGCCGCCTGGAACGAACCCTTCGGCCTTCGAATCGTGCCTGCCACGAACGAGTCCCATGAACTCCGCCATGACGTTGCGGTGGAAGTGCGGCGGGCGGAAGGTGTGTTCGCCGACGACCCAGCGTTCGGGGAACACCGCGAAATCCACGTTCGCCTGCCCCGGGATCGGGGTGGCCGAGGTCAGCACGGTGAAGATCGACGGGTCCGGGTGGTCCCAGCCGCCGGTGGTCATGACGTTGAACCGGGAGATGTCGTACTTGTACGCGCCGTGCGTGCCGTGCCACGCGACGACGTCGAGCGGCGAGTGGCCGAGGTCGGTGGCCCACAGGTGCCCGCCGAACTTCTGCACGAGTTCGAAGGTGCCGACACGGTCCTCGTACCACGCCGTCGGGTACAGGAAGTCGCGGGCGTGCGCGAGGCCGTTCGCGCCGATCGGTCCGAGTTCGGGCAGTTCGAATGCGGCACCGTAGTTTTCGCACACGTATCCGGTGGCGGCCGCGTCGAGCAGCTCGACCCGGAACCGCACGGCACGTCCGACGACGGCGATCTCACCGGGCGCGACCGCCAGGCGTCCGAATTCGGTGCACAGCAGCAGTTCCCCGTCCTGCGGCACGAACAGCATCTCGCCGTCGGCGTTCACGAAGTACCGGTCCGTCATCGACTCGGTGATCGCGTACAGGTGCACGGCGATCCCGGTGCGGGAGAGGACGTCCCCGTTGACCGCGTAGGTGGTGATGCCGTCGACGAAGTCGCGACCGGCGCCGGGTACCGGCTGCGGGTCCCACCGCAGCCGGTTCGGGGTCACCAGTCCCCCGGTCAGGGGCGCCGACGCCCAGTTCCCGTCGTCGATGCGCCGGAACGCGGGGTGCGCGGCCGACGGCATGATCCGGTACGTCCAGGTGCGCCTGTTGATTCCGCGTGGTTCGGTGAACGCCGTCGCGGAATGCTGTTCGGCGTAGAGCCCGTACGGGGCGCGCTGCGGCGAGTTCTGGCCCCACGGCAGCGCCCCCTCGATCGCCTCGCTGTGGTGTTCGTTGCCGAACCCGTGGAGGTAGTCGAGGTCCACCGAACCGGCCGTCACGTCAGGGCAACCATTTCGTGCAGCGTCGAGCCGTGCCGCTCCTGGGTCAGGCCGTCGACGGACACCGACAGGGAGAAGTCGGAACGGAACCGGAAGTACCCGGGCCGGCCGATGAGCCGGTTGACGATCGACTTGATCAGCGGGCTCGCCGCGAGCGGAATGTCCTCGAGCAGGTTGTGCGCGTGCACGATCTCGCGGACGTCCAGCCTGACGTCGAGCACATCCGGGATGCGGATCCGCAGCCACGTCGGGTAGGTGCGATCGGCGACGGGGTCGAACACGGTGGGCCCCTCGGTCATCTCGACCTCGCCGTTGCTGACGATCACCTCGCTACCGCGCGCGACCATCACCGGCTGCGACCAGTGATTGCCGTACTTCTTCTGCGTGTGCACCATCGCGTAGACCAGGGTGAAGTCGTCGGTGTACAACCGGCCCCAGTACCACTTGTCGATGATCCGCTTCATGTCGCCCACGCCCCAGTTGTGGTCGTGGTAGCCGCGGCCGGCGACGGTGGTGGTCTCGCCGTCGACGGTCACCGTGCCGGCGACCTTCGCGCGGGGCGCGCCGACGACCCAGGCGAAGAACTCGCGGTCGTTGTAGCTGGTCTGCCCGCGACCGGGCATCCACGGCGGTACCTCGGCGGTGAACGTGAGATCGAACCCGAGATCACCCTCGGCGACCTTCACCCGGTAGACGGGCAGGCCGTTCTCCTCGCCGGTCAGGCGGGCGAAGTTCGTTCCGACCCGCACGTCGCACTTCTCGGTGGACACCGCGAGATCCTCGTCGGTGAACTGCCGGACCACCTCGCGGCGCTTGCCGTCCGGGCTGTAGACGTGGATCTCCACACCCGGCTTGCGGTGCACGAGTTCCCGGGTCTGCAGCATCGCGACGACGATGCGGCCGTCGTCGAGGTGTGCGTCGAAGTACCAGTGTTCGAAGGCGTGCTTGTCGGTCGACGGATGGGCTCCGTTGTCGCTCGGTGCGACGGTCGTGATCTCGCCGTCGCGTCGGCCCGGTCCGTTCCAGGCCTCGACGATCTGTAGTGCAGCCACAGTGTCCCTTCCCAGTGGTGGCGGTGTCCCCAGTAGTGGCGGTGTCAGCGTCGCAGTGCGCCGCTGGGCGGTGTCAGCGTCGCAGTGCGCCGCTGGCGTCGAATTGTGCTTCGCGTCCCTGCATCTGCGCCCGGTACCAGTTCTCGCGGTGGGCGACCATGATCTTCTCGTGCACCTCGGCGACGCCGGGGACGAAGCGGCGGGCCAGTTCCATCGCGGTGATGAGCGGGAACCGGGCGATCGGAATGATCAACCACGGCAGCACCTTCGGCATCGAGTACTTGCGGCGGGTACCGGGCGCCATGTAGATCGCCGAGTACACGGAGTTGATGCGGAAGTTGTAGGCCTCGCGCAGGCGGGTCAGGCCGCGGTGTCCGTCACGCGGGGCGAACGCCTGCGGGTACGACTCGATCAGTTCCTTGCCGTGCTTGCCGGAGTCATGTGAGCGGGACACCACGGTGGTCGCGAGGGCCCGCAGGCTGTCGCCGATGGTTTCCGGGTACCAGCGCAATCGCACCCCGAGCAGGTACCCCATGTACTTCTGGAAGTGGATTAGCGCGCGGATCTCCTTCGGAGTGGTCTGGTATCCGAGCACCCACAGCGCCAGGCCCGGGGTGACGCTGCCGGCGATGAGGGTGAGCATCATGTAGGTCTGGCTGATGGGCAGACCCCACTTGGACTGGTCCCACTCGGGATGGTTCGCCACCCGGGAGCGGACGGACACGTGCATCACGCGCACCTTCAGTGCGGTGGCGCGGCCCTTCGATCCGGGGGTCAGCAGCGCGCCGGGTTCGGACACGTCCATCCAGAAGCGGCAGGTTTCGAGGAATCGGCGCAGCGCGTTGTCCCCGGCGTAGCCGCCGGCCAGCGACAGCGGTGTCGCGACCGCGGCCTCGGTGTAGATCTCGAGGGTTTCGGCGCCGGCGAAGCTGAACAGCATGGTGCCCCAGCGTCGCCAGATCGCCGCGCCCTGCTCGACGAGTTCCGGTTGCACCCAGTCGGGCACGGTTTCGAACTCCTCGAACAGCGCGCGCATCGACTCGGGTGCGTCGGGCACCGCGTCGATGCCGTCGACGAGGGCGATCTCGAGCATCTCCCGCGTCCGCTTCGGCCCGGTCTCCCCGTGGTAGACCTCCTCGACGAATCGTTCCGCGGTGGGGTCACCGCTGTAGAGGTCGTTGCACAGGGCGCGGGCCTGTTCGTCGGTCGGCAGGATGTCGAAACCGGTGAGTTTCAACACGAGTCGCCGCACCCGCTGGACACGTTCGGTCGCAACGGATTCCCAGTACGGGAACGCGGACGGGCAGCGGTCGATCTCGTCGGGTGTCTCACGCGCGATGGTGCCGGTCATGCCGGGACCTCCTGGTTCCGATCGTCGAGGACGGTGCGGCGGATCCAGCCGGCGAGGCGGGTGACGACGTCGTTCAGCCCGCCGGGCTGGTCCACCAGATAGTGGTTGAGGCCGCGCATCTCGATCAGTTCGGCGTCGCGGGGCAGCGCGGCGTGCATGAGCCGCGAGTCCTCGGCGAACGCGGCCTGGTCGCCGAGCAGGCTCATGACCATCGTCGGGGCGTGCACCGACCGCAGGTCGGTGAGCGCGTCGGCGTTGGTGCGGTCGGGACTCCACGTGCTCAGCCAGCTGCGGACGGTCACGAACCGGGCGAGCCCGCCGGCGGCGGTGTTCGCGGCCTTCGGATCACCGTACATGCTGCCGAGCTCGCGGTCGCTGGGGTCGATCGTCAGGTCGACGAAGCGCGGGTCGGCGACGGTGCGGTGCACGACGAAGCCGCGGTCGGAGGCGCCGGTGCGGTTCAGGTCGTCGAGCTGGTCGAGCGCCCAGGCGTCGATGCGGCGCATGCGGGCCAACTGCGCGTCCCGGTACTGCTGCACCCACTCGGGGTCGAGCGGCGCGGTCCGCGCGTACAGGTCGAGGTCCGGGTCGGTGAGGTACGGATCGGCCTCGTCGACGACGGCACCGTCGATCCAGTGCCGCAGCACCCGCGCCCGGCCGGGATGGGCCCCGACCAGCATCAGCGCGTCGGCGGGCCGCAATCCGGCCGACGCGAAGGGCGCCGGATCACCCGCGGGAGTCTCGGTGACGGTCGGGTTCTCGGCCTGCGACTGGTAGAAGGAGGCGAGCGAGCCGCCGCCGCTGAACCCGAGCAGCACGACCTTCTCGAAGCCGAGTTCGTCGGCCATCCAGCGCACCCCGGTGCCGAGGTCGAAGGCGGCACGCTCCATGATGAGCGCCGGTTCGTTCGACGCGTAGCGGGTGTTGAGGCCCATCGCGGGGATGCCCTGCTCGGCAATCGCCTTCAGCAGGAAATGGCTGAGGAAGTTCGATGCGGGATGACACATGATCACCCCCACGTCGGTCGAATATCCTTCTTCCGCCACCAGATTGGCGTGCAGAGTCGGATAGTGGCGGCTCAGCCCCGAATGCATCTCGACCCGGCCGTCGTTCGCCGGTTCGTACGGGATGCGCTGGAAGTGGTCGCGGATCTCGGTCCTGGAAGTCATGTCACCGTCCGGTATTTCAGCATCATGTCGTGGTCTTCGTGGTCGAGGATGTGGCAGTGCCACACGTAGCCCTGCAGTGTGTGTGCGCCGGAATGCTCCCGGTGTGCAGCCGGATCGGTGTGGCCGTGATCGCCGTTGCCGATGGTCCGGACCAGGTCGGTGGTGAAGGTGGCATCGGGGTCGAATCCGAGTTCCTCGGCGGTCGGGAACCGAACCACGATGCGCGTCACCGAGTTCGGGTCGCAGATGACCGTGTCCTTGAATCCGGTCTCCCACGGTTGCGGTCCGCGCAGCGGTTCGACGACGAACGGATCCGGGTCCGGGGTCCACTTGATCCCGAGCGGCGGCTGCGGCTGACGCGCGCACATCGCAAGGGTGTTGATCGCCTGCCGCCCCAGGACCCGGAAGGTCACCAGGTGCAGGTGCACCGGATGCGGATCCGGGGTGGCGTTGACGATGTTCCACTGCTCGACGGTGCCCTGCCGTGGCATCTCGATGTCGTCGCTGTGGAAGCGAAGGTTGTTGAGCGACATGATCGACGGAGGCAGGCGCACGTCCGAAGGCTGGCTCAACGACACGTTCCGCACGACCTGCGGTTGCGGGATCGGGCCCACAGGGTGGGGCTGCCCCGCTCCCCCACGGAGGGTCGTGGGAACCGGACCGGTGAATCCGCGCACTGCCTCCGCGCGGAACCGCATGAACACCGGCATCCGCACGGCACCGATCTGCGCGGCCTGGGGTGCGGCGTCCTCGGTGTTGCGGAGTTCGACGGTGGAACCGGCTTCGACCAACCCGAAATCGACGAGCAGGTCGACACGTTCGCCCGGCGAGAGCCGGATCCGGGTGGTCGCGGCGGGTGCGTCGAGCAGTCCGCCTTCCATGCCGATGACCCAGAACACCATGCCGTTGGAGAAACTCAGGTCCCACACACTGAACGAGGCGGCGTTGAGCAGGCGCAGCCGGTAGAGACCCCGCGCGACGCGAGCCTCGGGCCAGATCGTGCCGTTGACGACGCCGACGTCTCCGACGGCGCCGCCCTCCCAACGACCCTGCGGCACGATCGGGGTGGAACGGATGGACTGCGAACCGTCGCTGTCGACGATCTTCTCCTGCAGCACCAGCGGCAGGTCGAACTCGCCGGAGGGCAGGCCGAGCGGGTTTCCGGGCTCGCCCGTGTCGAACTCGTCGCGCAGCTGGTAGATGCCGGCGAGCCCGGCATAGACGTTGAGCCGGGTGACCGCCATCGCGTGGTCGTGGTACCACAGCATCCCGGCTTCCTGCCGGTTCGGGAAGCGGTAGGTCATGCCCTGACCGGGTCTCGAGACCAGCTCCGGGTGACCGTCGGACGCGGGCGGGGTGACCCCGCCGTGCAGGTGCAGCGAGGTCGGGATCTCGACGCGGTCGCGTTCGCTCAGCCCGTGCAGCGTGGTGTCGAAGTCGGGAGCGAAAGGATGGGCACTCAACCGGTTTCGGTACCGGACCTCGGTGGGCTGGCCGCGGTGCGCGGTGATGACCGGACCGAGATAGCCGTCGCCGTAGGCGAGGGTCGCGCCGGGCGGGAGGTCGCGGTGGAAGCTGTGGGTGGAGCTGACGGCGTCGATCTCGATCGTCGATCCGCTGACCTGCTCGAGCACCGGCAGTTCGTCGACGAACGGTGCGAGGGTCGGGGAACGGAACAGCAGGGGCCGGCCGATGTCGGGGCCGTCGGCGGTCGCACGACCGGTGAGAAGTCCGGTCGCCCCGACTCCTGCCCCCACGGCGATTCCCGTGAGAAGTGTTCTGCGACTGAGTTTTCGCATCGAGATGCTTCCATGACGAGCCCTGCGCGGACGAATGGGAAAGGCGGCCGGTCGTGATCCGAGCCACACAGTACCATAGGGTATGGTTCAGTCAAGATCGCTGCGACCAGGCACGATGAGGTCGCGCCGCTCCCCCGGTGACGCTCGAAGGAGAACTGTGCGACGACTTTTCGCCCGGGCATGGATCCTGGCCGCGGCGGCCGGCCTGTGCGCCCCCGCCGCGGCCACCGCGACCCCGGCAGCAGACCCGTGTGCCGAGCCGACAACGCCGCCGGTCGTACTGGTCCACGACATCGCATCCGATGCCGGTGCCTGGGACGAACTGGCCGCCGATCTCGGGACCGCCGGCCGGTGCATCCTGGCGATCACCTGGGGCGCACCCGAACCCGCCCACGTTCCCGTGCCGTTCGCGGGACTGCGCGGAGTGGATGCCGGTGCGCGCGACCTCGCCGCCGCCCTCGCAGGCGCCGGCACCGTGGACGTCGTCGCCCACGGCGTCGGCGGTCTCGTCGTCCAGCGTTATCTGCAGGATCACGGATCGCGGTCGGTACGGTCGCTGACGACGCTCGGCCCGATCTGGGACGGCACCGAGATCGGTGGACTCGCCGCCGCCGAGGAAGTCAGCCGCCGAATCGGGACATACGACCTGGTGCTGAGCCTCGAGAAGCCGGTGATCGATCCGGTCTGTGCGGGCTGCCGCGAGGTGATTCACGGATCCGACCTGTTGCGCGACCTTTACGCTCGCGGGCCGGTCACCGACGGTGTCCGGTACACGGACATCGTCTCGACGTGCGACGGGTTCGTCGTCCCCGCCACCGGTGCGTCGATGCCGGGCACGACCGTCGTCACGCTGCAGGAACGCGACCCCGGCAACTGCGCCGGACACTTCGCGTTGCCGCGCGATCCTCTCGCACGCGCTCTCGCCCTCGACGCGGTCGAGCACGGCGGCGTGTAGGCTCGACGCGGTCGAAGACAGACGAAGGAGTGGTTGACGTGATGCGCCAGCCGTCGGAGACCGGACGTCCGGCAGAGCGACGGAAACGGCTCTCGCTCGAGGATTGGACCGAGGCCGGACTGCGGCTTCTCGTCACCGAAGGCCGTGCGGCGGTGAAGATCTCCCGGCTCTGCAAGGAACTCGGCGTCACCAAGGGCAGCTTCTACTGGCACTTCGACGACATCGATCAACTGATGAAGGCGATCGCCACCCGCTACGCCTCGCAGGAGAACGACGCCGCCCGAGGGCTGACCAGCCTCGAAGAGCTGCCCGTCCGTGAGCGATTGGCGCGGATGGGCACGATGCTCGTCGACGATCGGGCCTGGGCGGCGGAGGTGGCGGTGCGGGAGTGGGCCCGCACCGACCCGAAGGTCGCCGAGTCCGTGCGCGCACTCGATCAGCGGATCATGGCCGTGGTCGAAAATGCCTTCCGTGAACTCGGTTTCGACGAGCGCGCCGCCCGCGTGCGCGCCGGAACACTCGTGTACGCGGGCATCGGATTCGTCTACGGCCGGGACAGCCTCGCCACCCCGACCATCGACGAGATCCAGGAACTGCTCGCCGTCCTCACCGCCCGGTGACGGTCACGCGCGGGTGAGCCGCAACCGCCACGCCTCGGGTCCGCGTTCCTCGTAGTCGACAGCCAATCGGCCGCCGGTTCGCTCGGCGAGCTGATGCAGCAGCGGAAGCGGGTCGTGCGGGGCGACCAGGACGAGTGCGCCGCCGGCGGGGACCGCGTCGAACGCACCGAACACCGTCGCGTGCCGGATCGCGTGCGGAATCTCGCGCACGTCGAGCACCGGATCGGGTTCGTCCTTCTCCCCGCACGTGCAGGTGTGACCCCCGCACCCCTGTTCGGACGCCTGGTCGTCGTGGGCGCCGAGCAGGTCGTGCATGCCCTCGACGGCACCGGCGAGCGAGACGTCCGGGTCCGCGGCGACCACCGGCAGGATCCGATCGTTCTCGTCGACGAGGTGCGCATCGAACATGGTGCGCAGCGCATACGCGGCGGCCGCGGCGCGTGTCGGGGACGCCTCGCGTTCGATGCTGTCGACGAGCGCCGCGATACGCCGGTGCACGGCGATCATGGACTCGACGAGCAGCTTCGCGTCGACGCGGCGGGCCGCGGCCGGGTAGAGAGCCTGCTCCTCGGCGATCGCGTGCGGCAACAGGGTGCCGGTGAGGTAGTCGACGACGGCGCGCCGCGCGACCTCGAAGCCTGTGTTCTTTTCGGCCGCGTCGAGCAGCGCATCGGTCAGATACGCGATTCTCCCGGCGATCTCGGCGTGATGGTTCCTGATGGCGTCGACGGCGTGCGCATCCTCCGCAGTGGCCGCGACGACGACGTTGTCGGTGGTCATTTCCACTCTCCTTGTGCAGGTGGCCGATCACCCGTCAATTTACTACAGTTATTTCCGTGGAAAATAGTGATCTCCTTCTCGGCCCCCGACCGACGCCCGCGACGGCGTCGCTCCCGGCGCTGTCGCCGCAGCGGATCACCGTCCTCGACGACGTCCGCGCCCACGGCCCCACCCGGATCAACGACATCGCCGAACGCCTCGGTCTGCACCCCAACACGGTGCGCGAACACCTCGACGCGCTCGTCGCGGACGCTCTCGTGGAAACCACCACCGAACCCGCCCACGGACGCGGCCGGCCCGCCAAGCTGTACCGGCCGACCCCGGCCGCCGACCCGACGAGTGCGAGCCGCGAGTACGCGGGACTCGCCACCGCCCTCGCCGGACACATCGCGCGCACCAGCCTCGATCCGGAAGCCGACGCCCGCGCCGCCGGACGCGACTGGGGTCACGAGCTCGCGCGCGAATCCGGTTGCGACGCGGCCGATCCGCACCGAGCGGTGCTCGATCTGCTCGCCCGGCTCGGGTTCGACCCGCACGACGCAGGCCACGCAGGCGGCATCGCACTGCGGCAGTGCCCCCTGCTCGACGCCGCGCGCCGCTACCCCAGCGTGGTGTGCCAGGTCCACCTGGGCATCGTCGAAGGCGTGCTCGAGGAGTTGCGTGCCGCGACCGGACCGGGATTGGACCTGCTCCCGTTCGCCGAGCCCGGGGCATGCCGGCTGTTCCTACCCGATCCGGCGTTCCCGGGTCCCGCAGCGGCCGACGAGCGGGCGGCCGACGAAGGGACGTCGCGATGAATCCCGTTCCGCGCCGCGCGCTGCTGCTGGTTCCGGGCGGGCTGGCACTGCTCGTCGGCCTCGACGCCGCACTGTTGCTGCTCGGCCTTCCCGCCCCGGTCGACACCGCACGCCTGCCCGAGATCCACGGAATTCTGCTGGTGCTGGGGTTCGTCGGGACGGTCGTCGCGCTCGAACGCGCGGTCGCGCTGGGCCGCCGCGCCGGATATCTCGCTCCGCTGCTGCTCGGTGCCGGCGGAATCGTGATGATGTCCCCTGCACCCCAGACAATTTCGGGATTGCTGCTGCTCGCAGGGACCGTAGCGCTCGTCGCGATCTACGTGCCGCTGTGGCGGCGAGCCGCGGACCCCGCGGTCCTCGTCCAGGCCGGGGGCGGTGTCCTCGCGGCCGGAGCCGCACTGCTGTGGCTCGCGCACGTCCCGGTCCCCGAACTGCTCCCGTGGCTGTGCACGTTCCTGATCCTCACCATCGCCGGAGAGCGCCTGGAACTGGCCCGGGTCGCGACGCTGGGGACCCCCGCCGAACCCCTGCTGGTCGCGATCGCGGGCGCGATCGTGGCGGGCACCGTCGGCACACTGCTGTGGCCGGCGGCGGGCTATCCACTGCTCGGCGCCGCGCTGCTCGCCCTCGTCGCCTGGCTGGTGCGCTTCGACGTCGCGCGCCGCACCGTCCGCGCCACCGGCCTGGCCCGGTACATGGCCGTGTGCCTGCTCGCCGGATACGCCTGGCTGGCGGTCCCGGCGCTGACCTGGCTTCTCGTCGGCGCCGTCCCCTCCGGTCCCGGCTACGACGCCGTCGTGCACTCGGTGATGCTCGGGTTCGTGATCTCGATGATCATGGCGCACGCCCCGGTGATCCTTCCGGCGGTGGTGCGGCGCCCGCTGCCGTACACCCCGCTCATGTACGGACCGGTGGCACTGCTGCACCTGTCGTTGCTGCTGCGCGTCGCGGTCGGTGACGTGCGCGGCGTCGAGTGGGCGGTCACGGTCGGCGGTGCGCTCGGCATCGTCGCGATCCTCGCGTTCGTCGTGGTCGCCGCCGGCTCCGCGCTGCGGCCCGCACGTCAGGAGGTTCCGGCATGAACGAGCGCGGGAGCTGGCATCTACGTGCCGGATCGGTCGTCGTCGCGTGGCTCGCGGCGCTGGTCGTCGTGTCCGTCGGGCACCGCTGGATTCCGCAGTCCGGCTGGCTGCTCGTGCACGTGCTCGCGCTCGGTGCGGTGAGCAACGCGATCCTGATCTGGAGCGGTCATTTCACCGACGCGCTGCTGCGGCGGCCGACCGGGTCCCGGCGGGCCGAGACCGCGCGCCTGCTGGTGTTCAATGCCGGTGCGGTCGCCGTGGTCGCCGGGATGATCTCCGGATGGTGGCCGGCCGTGCTGGTCGGCGGATGCGTCGTGGCGATCGTGGCGCTGTGGCACGGCACGACGCTGCTGCGCCGCCTGCGGTCGGCGTTGCCGTCCCGGTTCGGGCACACCGTGCGCTACTACGTCGCCGCCGCCGCGATGCTGCCGGTCGGCGTGGGAATCGGTGTGGCGATGGCCGATTCGCGACTGCCCGGCGAAGTACACGAACGGCTGGTCCTCGCGCACGCGGGTATCAACGTCCTGGGCTGGGTGGGCCTCACCGTGCTCGGCACCCTGGTCACCCTGTGGCCGACGATGCTGCGCACCCGCATGGCGCAGCGCGTCGAGGACGCCGCGCGTCGCGGTCTGCCGGTGCTGCTGGCCGCGCTCGCCGTCGGGGTCGCCGGTGCGGTCGCGGGGCTGCCCGTCGTCACGGCCGCCGGTGTCCTGGGCTATCTGGTCGCCGCGGGCTACGTGCTGGAGCCGCACCTCGACGAGATCCGGCGCAAGCATCCCGGCGACTTCGCGACGCTGTCGGTGCTGGCCGGTGTGCTGTGGCTGTTCGGTGTCCTGCTGTACCTGGCGATAGGCCTGGCGACCGCGGCGACCCCGTTCGAGGCCACCGAGGTCGCGGGTGCGGTGACCGCGGCGCTGCTCGCGGGGTTCGTCGCGCAGGTGCTGCTCGGCGCCCTCACCTACCTGATTCCCGTGGTCATCGGGGGCCGGGCCGCGGTGCAGGCCGCGATGGCCGAACTCGAACGCGGTGCCCCCTGGCGGTTGTCGGTCGCGAACGTGGGCCTGGTGCTGTGTGTGCTGCCGGTACCGAGTCTCGTCCGCGTGGTGTGCTCGATGCTGGTGCTGGTGGCGTTCGCGTCGTTCCTGCCGCTGGTCGTGCGCGCGGTGCTGGCGGCCCGTCGTATGCGGGGCGTGCCGTCCGCACCCGGGGTGCGCGAACCGGTGCCCGCGGCGCGGCGTCTCGGCATCGCGGCCGCAGGGGTCGCGGTGGTGGTGTTCGCCGCGGTCGGTGGTGTCGCGGCCGACCCGGCGGCCGTGGGTATTTCGAGTATCGACACGGTGGCGGTCGCGGAGACCGGGCACACCACCGAGGTCCAGGTGCGCGTCGAGGGCATGCGGTTCGTGCCGGCCGTGCTCGACGTCCCGGCGGGTGACCGTCTGGTGATCGAGTTCGTCAATTCCGGTGAGGATCGGCACGATCTGGTGCTCGCCAACGGCAAACGCACGGGCCGGATCGCTCCCGGGGAGTCCGCCGTCCTCGATGCCGGGGTGATCGGCGGCACCGTCGACGGCTGGTGCTCGGTCGCCGGCCACCGTCAGATGGGGATGACGTTGCAGGTCCGCGCCGACGGCGCCGCACCGGTGTCGCACGACGGACACGAGGCCGCGACCGCGGACACCGTGGACGTCTCGCGCAGCCTCACGATCGACCCCGGACCCGGCTTCGTCCCGCACGACGCGACCGCTCCGGCGGCCCGGCCCGATCACCGGATGACGCTGGCGGTCTCGGAGGTGGAGCGCGAGGTGGCTCCGGGAATCACGCAGAAGCTGTGGACGTTCGGCGGCACCGCACCCGGTCCGACTCTGCGCGGCCGGATCGGTGACGTCTTCGAGATCACGCTCGTCAACGACGGGACGATCGGGCATTCGATCGACTTCCACGCCGGTGCGCTCGCCCCGGACGGTCCGATGCGCACGATCGCGCCGGGCGAGTCGCTGACGTACCGGTTCACCGCGACCCGCGCCGGAATGTGGCTGTACCACTGCTCGTCGATGCCGATGTCGGTGCACATCGCCAACGGCATGTTCGGTGCGGTGATCATCGATCCGCCGGATCTGCCTGCGGTGGATCGCGAATTCGTTCTCGTGCAATCCGAGTTGTATCTCGGTGCACCGGGCGGCGAGGTGGACGCCGCGAAGGTCGCTGCCGGAACACCGGATCTGGTGGTGTTCAACGGGTATGCGAATCAGTACGATCACGCTCCGCTGCAGGCCCGCACCGGCGAACGCGTCCGCATCTGGGTGCTGCCCGCCGGTCCCGACCGCGGCACGTCGTTCCACGTGGTCGGTGGGCAGTTCGACACGGTGTGGGCCGAGGGCGAGTATCGGCTCCGGCCCGGCACCGGCGGAGCCCAGACCCTCGGATTGTTCCCGGCGCAAGGTGGATTCGTCGAACTGGAGTTCCCGGAGCCGGGTCGCTATCCGTTCGTCACGCACGCGATGACCGACGCCGAGAAGGGGGCGCACGGCGTCGTCGAAGTGCTCCCCCGAACCTGATCGCCGGCATCGGAAATTATCAGTGCCCGGGACGGATTCACCGTCCCGGGCACTGCACCCTCCCCCGGGTCTAGCGGGCCGCGTCGAGGCGGTCGACGGTCTTGTCGTATTCCGCCACCAACTCGGCCATGATCTCGGCCACCGGCCGGATCTCGTTCATGCGTCCGACGATCTGTCCCGCGGGCATCGCGACGACCTCGGGGTCGCTGCCCGCCGAGATCCGCTGGTGCGCCTCGCTGACGAGGATGTTCTGCAGCGGCATCGGCAGCGGTGCCGGTGCATCCGGCTTCGCCCACGCATCGGTCCACTTGGTCTTGAGCAGCCGGGCGGGCTTGCCCGAGTAGATCCGCGAGCGAACGGTGTCCGCGGAGGTCGCGGCGAGCAGTGCCCGCTGAACCGCGGTGGGGCCCTTGTCCGCTCCGCCGAGCTTGTACTCGGAGGTGGTCAGCCAGTACGAGCCCATCCACACCCCGGACGCGCCCAGCGCCAGTGCCGCCGCGACCTGACGGCCGGAGCCGATGCCGCCGGCGGCCAGCACCGATGCGGAATCACCGATCGCATCGACGATTTCCGGCCACAGCACCATCGAGGCGATCTCACCGGTGTGACCGCCCGCCTCGTAACCCTGCGCGATGACGATGTCGACACCGTTCTCGACGTGCCGCCTCGCGTGGTCGACGGCACCGGCGAGCGCGGCCACCGGCACGCCGTGTTCGTGCGCGAGGTCGATGACGTCCTTCGGCGGGGAACCGAGTGCGTTGGCGATCAGCGCCGGACGATGCGCGAGCGCGACGTCCACGTGCGAACGCGCCACCGAGTGCAGCCAGCCCAGCACACCCGTGGCGTGTTCGGCGTCGTCCCCGAGCGGCGGGACTCCCAGTTCGGTGAGGGTGCGGTCGACGAACGCGCGGTGCTCCGCGGGGATGAGCTTGTCGAGGTCGACGGCGGTGCCCTCGGTGGGCACCTTCGCCGGCATCACGATGTCCACGCCGTACGGCTTGCCGTCGGTGTTCTCGTCCATCCAGGTGAGCGTCGCGTCGAGCTCGTCCGGATCGTTGAATCGCACGCATCCCAGGACACCGAGTCCACCGGCCCGGCTGATGGCCGCTGCCACGTGCTCGGACGGGGTGAACCCGAAGATCGGGTAGTCGATTCCGAACTTCCTGCTGAGGTCGGTCTGCATCCGCCGTCCCTTCTATCCGGCCTTGGCGGCGGAGCCGTTGGTGTAATCGTCGTCCGCGGGACGGGATTCGGTCTGTTCGTGCGCCCAGCGGTAGTCGGGCTTGCCGGCCGGGGACCGCTTGATCTCGTCGACGAACCAGACGCTGCGCGGCACCTTGTACCCGGCGATCAGGGTGCGGCACGCGTCGGCGAGCGAGTTGGCGGACGGACGCTCGCCGTCGCGGGTCGCGACGACCGCGGCGACGCGCTGCCCCCACCGCTCGTCGGGAACGCCGACCACGAGGGCGTCGAACACGTCGGGGTGGGACTTGAGCGCGGCCTCGACCTCCTCGGGGTAGATCTTCTCGCCGCCGCTGTTGATGGAGACCGAGCCGCGGCCGAGCATCGTGACGCTGCCGTCCGCCTCGACCTGTGCGTAGTCGCCGGGGATCGAGTAACGGACGCCGTTGATCTCACGGAAGGTGGCCTTCGTCTTGGCCTCGTCCTTGTAGTAGCCGATCGGGATGTGACCGCTACGGGCGATCAGGCCGATCTTGCCCGAGCCCGGCTCGACCGGGTTGCCGTCCTCGTCGAGCACCGCGGTGGATGCGTCGATCTTCACCGTGGGTGCGCCGACGTGCGACTGCCCCTTCGTGACGAATCCGATTCCGCCGAAGCCGGTTTCAGACGAGCCGATGGAATCGGAGATCACCCGGTTCGGCAGCAGGTCGAGGAACTTGTCCTTGAGCGCCGGGGAGAACAGCGCCGCGCTCGATCCGATGAAGAACAGGGTGGAAACGTCGTAGGGCTGCCCGGTTTCCGGGTTTCCTTCGGCGAAGGCATCGAGCATCGGCTGCGCCATCGCGTCGCCCGTGATGAAGATGAGATTGACCTTGTGCTCGTCGATGGTCCGCCACACGCCGTGGCCGCTGAATTCGGCGAGCAGAACGACCTTGCCGCCGCCGAAGAGCGCCTGCAGTGTGGCCCACTGCGCGCCACCGTGGATCATCGGCGGGATCGGCAGACGAACGAGGGGGGCGGTCTCGGCGCCCTGCTTCGCGAGATCCCACTCGTCCTGGACGTATTCGCCGGTGGCGAAGTTGATGCCGCCGCCGAGCACGCGCCACACGTCCTCGTGCCGCCACATGACGCCCTTCGGGGCGCCGGTGGTGCCGCCGGTGTAGAGCATGTACAGGTCGTCGGGGCTGCGCTCACCGAAGTCGCGCTCGGCCGAACCCTGGGCGAGCGCGGTCTCGTATTCGACTGCGCCGGTGGCAGAGTGGTCGAGATCGGTGCCGTCCTCGACCACGATCAGGGTCTTCAGCTGCGGGACGGACGGCAGCACGTTGGCGACCTTGTCGGCGTAGCGGCGCTCGTACACCAGGGCCACCATGTCCGAGTTGTCGAAGATGTACTGCAACTCGTTCTCGACGTACCGGTAGTTGACGTTGACCATCACTGCGCGGATCTTGAACACCGCGACCATGGCCTCGATGGCCTCGATGGTGTTGCGCGAGTAGATGCCCACCTTGTCGCCCGGCTGGACGCCGTGTTCGAGCAGGTAGTGGCCGAGCCGGTTGGCTCGTTCCTCCAGTTGCGCGTAGCTGATCTCGCGACCGTCCGCCGAGAGCGCGATGCGGTCGGGGACGAGGTCGATTGCGTGCTCTACGAGGTCTGCGATGTTTAGGGCCACGCCATCAAAGTAGAACGTGTTACCGTTTCTGACAAGACCTGAATGAGATCCAGTTCACAACACCTCAGGAGTTGTCAGTGTCCACTACCGCGCCCTCCGGCACACCCGAAACTTCGGACATTTCGGATCGTGCGCCGCACTGCCTCGTCGAGCAGCGCGGCCATGTGCTCATCGTGACGATGAACCGACCCGAGGCCCGCAACGCCCTGTCGGGCGAAATGATGGCGATCATGACCGAGGCGTGGGACCGCGTCGACAACGATCCCGAGATCCGGGTCGCGATCCTCACCGGCGCGGGCGGCGCGTTCTGCGCGGGCGCCGATCTCAAGGACATGAACAAGTCGGCACCGGGCGACAAGTTCGCCGGCGGCGGCTGGGACCTGTCGAAGCTGCCCGCCCTGCTCAAGGGCCGTCGCCTCACCAAACCGCTCATCGCCGCCGTCGAGGGCCCCGCGATCGCCGGCGGCACCGAGATCCTGCAGGGCACCGACATCCGCGTCGCCGGCGAGAGCGCCAAATTCGGTGTGTCCGAGGCGAAGTGGGGACTGTTCCCGCTCGGTGGTTCCGCGGTCCGGCTGGTCCGGCAGATCCCCTACACGATCGCCGCGGACATCCTCCTCACCGGCCGCCACCTGAAGGCAGCCGAGGCGAAGGAGATCGGACTGATCGGTCACGTCGTCCCGGACGGTCAAGCGCTCGACAAGGCCCTCGAGATCGCCGACACCATCGCGGCCAACGGCCCCCTCGCCGTCCAGGCGATCCTCAAGACGATCCGCGACACCGAGGGCATGCACGAAGAGGAGGCGTTCCGAATCGACGCCGAACTCGGCGCCGCGGTGTTCAAGAGCGCGGACGCGAAGGAAGGCCCCCGCGCCTTCGCCGAGAAGCGGGCGCCGAAGTTCACCGGCGCCTGACGGTTCCCTCCCCTCCCCCGCCTCCCCCGCCTCCCCCTCCCCCGCTCACCCGTTTCCGAGCGAATGTATCCCTCGTCTCCTTCAATCGACTGGGTGTACCACTCGCTCACGTGCGTGGGAGGGCGTGGCGGGCCGTGATCCCCGATTCCTCGTCGGGAATCACGACTCGAACGTTCGGGCGTGGACGCGACCGCGCCAGCTCGAAGTGCCGGACCAGTTCGGCCAGAACCCGATCCGGGCTGTCCCGAAGTGCACTGGGGGCGGTCGCCAGAACGATGATGCCCAGACCCTGCATTCTCGTCCGCCGCTCCAGCGTCCTCTTGTAGTCGGCCGGCGAGAGATGCCATGCGAGCGAGTCGATCTCCCACGCCATCGCGACCTCGTCGATCCAGCCGTCGGGACGCGCGACGAACCTGCCGTGAGCATCGACGACGTCCCGGTTGAACACCATCTCCGGTAGCCCACTGCGCAGCCAGAGCTTCCGTGCGTGCACTTCCGGGACCGAATGTACGTTTGCCGCGACCTCCCGCAGCACCTTTCGAGGGAAGGCCGAACCTCGACCGCTGCCTGCCTCGAGTTCCTCCGACAACTGGGGCACCGTCACTGCTCCCCGCTGCACGACCTGAGCGATCAGCGCTCGAGTCGCGTCCAGCGTCGTGCAGCGGCGAGCCGCATCGAGGACGGCACGAACGAGCGGCGCACAGCGAAGTCCTCGGCGACCCACGTGATCCGGCATGCGGCGCGTACGTTCCACCAGCACGAAGCCCTTCGATTGGATGCGTTGTTCCGCCGGAAGCAGGATGTGCGCTTCGTATCCGGCGGTGTCGAATCCGTACTCGCGCAGAGCCGCATGCCCGGTCAGGACGGCCGTTTCCCCGCTGTACATCAGTGCCGCGACGGATCGTTGGTGATCCGTCAGCCGCCCGTTCTTCAAGTGGATGATCCCGGGAAGAACACGCTCCCACGGACCGCCCGGCCTACACCTGTCGTGGATTGCCGAACCCGAAACCCCGACACTCCGTAACGTCGAATCCGCGATGATTTCGTGGTTCGCGATCCTGAGCAACGTCTCGGGGTCCTCTGCCCATTCTCCTCGTCTCATGCGCCGATCATGCGATGCCGCCGGGCGGCCGCGAGACGTCGAGACGCCGATGCCGCGGTATCTGTGGATAGACCGCGCGCCTGTGGACAACGACCCCGATTCGGGGTGGCCCCCGCCCCCTTCGGCAGAGCGAATGGTACACCCAGTCGATTGAAGGAGACGAGGGATACACTCGCTCGGACCGCCGGAGGCGGAACGGTACGTTCGCTCGGACAAGCGGGCGGACAGGAGCGCCCCGACGTCAGCCCAGCACGACGTCCGCCAGCGACCTCACGTGGTCGGCGTTTCGGCAGGCGACGAGCAGCATCGTCACCCCCGCGTCCTCCCACCGACGCACTCCGTCGCGAACCTCGTCCCGGTCGCCCACGATCATCGTCTCGGCCACCATTTCGTCCGGAATGACCGCGGCCGCTTCGTCTTTGCGACCGGACCGGAACAACGTGGTCACCTCCTCGACGACCGCGTCGTAGCCCATGCGCCGGTAGACCTGGGCGTGGAAGTTCAGTTCGGGGGCGCCCATTCCGCCGATGTACAGGGCCATGATCGGTTTCTGCGCGGCGAGGGTCGCGGCCTTGTCGTCGGTGACGACGACCTGGCAGGTCGCGGCGATCTCGAAGTCCTCGCGGGTGCGCCGGGCGCCGGGACGGGCGAAGCCCTCGTCGAGCCACTTGTTGTACATGGGCGCGAGGCGCGGCGAGTAGTAGATGGCGAGCCAGCCGTCGGCGATCTCCGCGGTGAGCGCCACGTTCTTCGGTCCTTCGGCGCCGAGCCAGATCGGGATGTCGGCGCGGAGCGGATGGGTGATGGACTTGAGCGGCTTGCCGAGTCCGCTCGCGCCGTCACCGGTGTAGGGCATCGGGTAGTGCGGCCCGTCGCTGGTGACCGGTTCCTTGCGTTCCAGGACCTTCCGGACGATCTCGACGTATTCGCGGGTGCGGGCGAGCGGCTTGGCGAACGGTTGCCCGTACCAGCCCTCGACGACCTGCGGGCCGGACACGCCGAGTCCGAGGATGTGCCGGCCGCCGCTGAGGTGGTCGAGGGTCAGTGACGCCATCGCGGTGGCGGTCGGCGTGCGGGCCGACAACTGGACGACGGAGGTGCCCAGGCGGAGGCGTTCGGTCTCGGCGCCCCACCAGGCCAGGGGGGTGTACGCGTCCGAACCCCAGGACTCCGCGGTGAAGACGGCGTCGTAGCCCGCGGCTTCGGCGGCGGCAACGAGTTCCGGTGCGTTCGCCGGAGGCTGCGCGCCCCAGTATCCGAGCTGCAATCCCAGTTTCATGTGGCACCTTTCGCGATGGTCGCCGGTGCGGAACCGGCCTGGTCGGACGCTACCCTTGCCTCAAATCCTAGAACCTGTTCTACTCGAAGTTGTGAGCCTGGGAAAGAGCGCGGTTGTCGAGCCACCGCTGAGCGCACCACTGAATCTGAAGTTCGACTACACCCGATCCACCGGACCGACCGTGGGAGCCTTCGTCACCGGTCTGCGCGACGGACGGATCGTGGGGGCACGCGCATCCGACGGCCGGGTGCTCGTTCCGCCGCCGGAGTACGACCCGGTCACCCACGAACCGCTGCTGGATTTCGTCGAGGTCGGGCAGGCCGGAACGGTCGTCAGCTGGACGTGGAACGAGCTGCCGCTTCCGGGCCAGCCGTTCGACCGCCCGTTCGCGTGGGCGTTCATCCGGCTCGACGGCGCCGATTCCTCGATCCTGCACGCGGTGGACGTCGAATCCCCCGAGGACATCGAGACCGGCATGCGGGTGCGGGTCCGCTGGGCCGACGAGCGCGTCGGGCACATCGACGACATCGCGGCGTTCGAACCCGGTGAGGCCACCGAGACGCCGGCCGCCGGTGAGGGCGATCCGGTCTCGATGATCGTCACCCCGATCGACCTGCACTACAAGCACACCGCCTCCGCCGAGGAGTCCTACTACCTGCGCGGTCTCGCCGAAGGCAAGTTCATCGGCGGGCGCACCGGCCCGGGCGACCCCGTCTACATTCCGCCCCGCGGCTCGAGCCCGACCGACGGCATCCCGACCAAGGAGCAGGTGGAGCTGTCCGACAAGGGCACGGTCACCACGTTCTGCATCGTCAACGTCCCGTTCCTGGGGCAGCAGATCAAGCCGCCCTACGTCGCGGCCTACGTGCTGCTCGACGGCGCGGACATCCCGTTCCTGCATCTGATCCTCGAGTGCGACGCCGCCGATGTACGCATGGGCATGCGCGTCCAGGCCAAGTGGCGACCGCGCGAGGAGTGGGGGCACACCCTGCGCAACGTCGAATACTTCCGTCCCACGGGCGAACCCGATGCGGACTACGACACGTTCAAACACCACCTCTAGGGAGCATCGGGATCAATGACAGACATCGCAGTCGTCGGCTTCACCCACGCACCCCACGTGCGTGAGACCACCGGCACCACCAACGGCGTCGAAATGCTCGTCCCGTGCTTCCACGAACTGTACGAGCGCCTCGGAATCACCAAGAGCGACATCGGTTTCTGGTGCTCCGGCTCGTCGGATTACCTTGCCGGACGAGCGTTCTCCTTCATCTCCGCGGTCGACGCGATCGGTGCCGTGCCGCCGATCAACGAATCGCACGTCGAGATGGACGCGGCCTGGGCCCTGTACGAGGCGTGGGTCAAGCTGATCACCGGCGAGGTCGACACGGCGCTCGTGTACGGCTTCGGCAAGTCCTCCGCGGGCAACCTGCGCCGCACCCTGACCATGCAGCTCGATCCGTATCTGGTCG
This sequence comes from Rhodococcus sp. NPDC003382, assembly GCF_053589135.1. Taxonomy (NCBI): domain Bacteria; kingdom Bacillati; phylum Actinomycetota; class Actinomycetes; order Mycobacteriales; family Nocardiaceae; genus Rhodococcus; species Rhodococcus sp. NPDC003382. The sequence goes on along the minus strand of NZ_JBSFRH010000019.1, from coordinate 41,395 downwards.
CGCCGCTCGGCGTCGACTCGCTCGCCCTCGCCGGTCTGCAGGCGCGCTTCGGCCTCGAGTCCGGCAAGTGGACCGAACGCGAGATGGCGGAGATCGCGGTGCGCAGCCGTGCCGCCGCCAAGGACAACCCGAAGTCGCAGATCAGCGGCGATTTCGACGTCGACGACCTGCTCGCGCAGCCGTTCGTCGCCGACCCGCTGCGCAAGCACGACTGCGCGCCCGTCACCGACGGTGCCGCCGCGATCGTCCTCGCGTCCGGCGACCGCGCCCGCGAACTCTGCGAGAACCCGGCCTGGATCACCGGTATCGAACACCGCATCGACTCACCGAATCTCGGCGCGCGCGACCTCACCGTCGCACCGTCCGCGCAGGCCGCGGCGCAGGCGGCGACCGGCGGTGACACCGCCTTCGACATCGCGGAACTGCACGCGCCCTTCACCCATCAGGAACTGATCCTGCGCGAAGCCATCGGCCTGGGCGATTCCACCGTGATCAACCCGTCGGGTGGCCCGCTGACCGGCAACCCGATGTTCTCCGGCGGACTCGAACGCATCGGGTACGCCGCGCAGGCGATCATCGACGGCCGCGCCGGCCGCGCACTCGCACACGCGACGAGTGGGCCTGTACTGCAACAGAATCTGGTAGCCGTTCTGGAGGGACGCAACTGACATGGCCAAACAACCGGCAGCAGTCCTCGGTACGGGACAGACCCACTACGTCGCCAAACGGCACGACGTCTCCATGGCCGGCCTGGTCCGTGAGGCCATCGACCGCGCGATGCTCGACGCGCAGGTCGGCTGGGACGACATCGACGCCGTCGTCATCGGCAAGGCACCGGACCTGTTCGAGGGTTCGATGATGCCCGAACTCGCGATGGTCGACGCGATCGGCGCGACCGGCAAGCCCATGCTGCGCGTGCACACCGCCGGTTCCGTGGGTGGTTCCACCGCGAACGTCGCCGCGAGCCTCGTGCAGTCCGGCGTGCACCGCCGCGTACTGGCCGTCGCCTGGGAGAAGCAGTCCGAGTCGAACGCGATGTGGGCGCTGTCGACGCCCGTGCCGTTCACGATGCCCGTCGGCGCGGGGGCCGGCGGCTACTTCGCGCCGCACGTGCGTTCGTACATTCGCCGTTCCGGCGCCCCCGAGCACATCGGCGCGATGGTCGCGGTCAAGGACCGCCTCAACGGCGCCAAGAACCCCTACGCGCACCTCAAGCAGCCCGACATCACCCTCGAATCGGTGCAGGCGTCCCAGATGCTGTGGGACCCGATCCGCTACGACGAGACGTGCCCGTCCTCCGACGGCGCGTGCGCCATCGTGATCGGAGACGCCGACACGGCCGCGGCCCGCGAATCCGCCGGGCACAAGGTCGCGTGGATCCATGCGACGGCGATGCGCACCGAACCCACCACCTACTCCGGCCGCGACCAGGTGAATCCGGAGGCGGGCCGCGTCGCTGCGGCCGCGCTGTGGAAGGACGCGGGCATCACCGACCCGATCACCGAGATCGACTGCGGCGAAATCTATGTGCCGTTCTCGTGGTTCGAGCCGATGTGGCTCGAGAACCTCGGGTTCGCCGAGGAGGGCTCCGGCTGGAAGCTCACCGAGGCCGGCGAGACCGCGATCGGCGGTCGCATCCCGCTGAACATGTCGGGCGGCGTGCTCTCGTCGAATCCGATCGGCGCGTCCGGCATGATCCGGTTCGCGGAGGCCGCGATCCAGGTGATGGGCAAGGCCGGCGAGCATCAGGTCGACGGTGCGCGCAAGGCCCTCGGCCACGCGTACGGTGGTGGCTCCCAGTACTTCTCGATGTGGGTCGTCTCCTCCGAACGTCCGACGCACTAGAAGGGACGGGTCATGGTCAAGTTCACCGTCGGTGTCGCGATGACGCCGCTGGACCAGCTCCTGGGACTCGCGAGAACCGCCGAGGAGTGCGGATTCTCGTCGATCGCGCTGCCGGATTCGCTGTTCTTCATGGAGAAGCAGACGGTCGACTATCCGTACACGCCGGACGGTTCGCGGATGTGGACCCCGGACACCCCGTGGGTCGATCCGTTGATCGCCGCCGCCGCGATGGGGGCGGTGACCTCGACGATCGAGTTCTACACCCAGGTGCTCAAGCTGGGTTCCCGGAACCCGGTGCTCCTGGCCCGGCAGGTCGGGTCGGTTGCGAACCTCACCGGCAACCGCTTCGGATTCGGCGTCGGAATCGGTTGGGCACCGGAGGAATTCGAGTGGTGCGGCGCGCCCTACGCGAAGCGGGGCAAGCGCGTCGACGAGATGATCGAGGTCATCAAACTGATCCTCGGCGGCGGCATGGTCGAGCACCACGGTGAGTTCTTCGACTTCGACCGGTTGCAGATGAGCCCGGCACCGAGCAAGCCCGTGCCGTTCTACATCGGCGGGCACACCGACGCGGCATTGCGTCGCGCGGCACGGGTCGGCGACGGGTGGACCTCGGCGATGATCAAGTTCGACGAGCTGACCGCCGTGATCGACCGCCTGCGGGTGCTGCGCGCCGAGTACGGCCGCAGCGACCTACCGTTCGAGATCCAGGCGGTGTCCGTCGACCGGTTCGGTTCCTCCGGCTACGCCGAACTCGCCGACGCCGGGGTCACCGACATCATCGTGGTGCCGTGGATCTTCGACGGCCACGGTTTCGACTCACCGCTCGAGGCGAAGAAGGAGTCGCTGCATCGCTTCGCCGACAAATACATTCACGGAAGGGACGCCGTATGAGCGAGGAACATCCCGCCCGGGTCGCGGCGCGCGCGTCGCAAGCCGCGGCCAGCGCCCGCCGCAAGGACGATTGGCTGGCGCTGTTCGCCGAGGACGGCTGCGTCGAGGACCCGGTCGGCCCGTCCGGTTTCGATCCGGAGGGCAAGGGTCACCGCGGCCGGGACGCGATCTCCGCGTTCTACGACATGACGATCGCGAACACCGAGAAACTCGAGTTCCTCATCGACGATGTGCTGGTGTGCGGCGACGAGTGCGTCAACATCGGCACGATCCGCACCACGCTGGCCGGCACCGTCATCGACGCCGAGGGCGTGTTCGTGTACCGGACCGACGGCGACGGCAAGATCGCGTCGCTGCGCGCGTTCTGGGAGGTCGAGCGGGCCATGAAGACGGCCCGTCCCGTCGAGTAGCCGGTATCCTCGGCCCATGACCGTGGCCGGGATCGTTCTCGCCGCAGGGGACGGCTCGCGGTTGGGTGGTCGCGCGAAAGCGCTTCTGCCCCACCGGGGCCGTCCCCTGTTGCATACCGTCGTCGATGCGCTGCGACAGGGCGGTTGCGACGAGGTCGTCGTGGTCGTCGGTGCCTACGGAGAGGACGTCGCCGCCCAGTGCGACCCGAACGTGATCGTGGTGCGCAATCCGCTTTGGGCGGAAGGGATGTCGACGTCGTTGCGGGCGGGCGTCGATGCGTCGTCCGGGCACTCGACGGTGGCGTTGACCGTGGTGGACTTCCCCGGAATCACCGCAGAACTCGTGCGCACCGTGCTGTCGGCCCACGAGCCCGGGACGGTGACGCTGCCGGTGTTCGGCGACCGCCCGGGCCATCCCGTCGTGTTCGACCGCGTCGACGCGGTCGCCGCCGCCGCGCAGGCCACCGGCGACGAGGGCGCCCGGTCGTTCCTGGCACGCAATCGCGACCGCGTGCGACGTCTCGACTGCTCGTCCCTCGCCGACGCGGCGGATATCGACACTCCAGAGGACCTGCATCTCCTCGACGACCCCCGGAACGGATGATGGGTGCCTCTCCGCTCGACGACGGAGAGGCACCCATCACCGGGAGCCGCGGGGGTCAGTGCTTGACGGGGCAGCCACCCTGGGTCTTGTAATCGACCTGGAATTCCTTGATGCCGTTGAGCCACGCCGAACGCAGACGCTTCGGGTCGGCGACCTTGGTGATGTCCGGGACGAGGTCGGCGATCGCGTTGAAGATGATCTCGATCTCCATGCGGGCCAGGTTCGCGCCGAGGCAGAAGTGCGCGCCGGTGCCACCGAAAGCCAAGTGCGGGTTGGGATCACGCAGGATGTTGAACTCCCGCGGGTTCTCGAACACCTCTTCGTCGTTGTTCGCCGACGCGTACAGCATCACGACACGGTCACCCTTGCGGATCTTCTGGCCGCCGAGTTCGGTGTCCTCGAGGGCGGTGCGCTGGAACGAGGTGACCGGCGTGGCCCAGCGAATGATCTCGTCGACCGCGGTCTTCGGGCGATCGCGCTTGAAGATCTCCCACTGCTCGGGATGCTCGAGGAACGCGAGCATGCCGTGCGTGGTGGCGTTGCGGGTGGTCTCGTTTCCGGCGACCGCGAGGACGATGAAGAAGAATCCGAACTCCTCGGGCGAGAGTTCGTCGCCGTCGATGTCGGCCTCGATGAGCTTGGTGACGATGTCGTCGGCCGGGCATTCCTTACGGGCAGCAGCCATCTGGTAGGCGTAGCCGAGAACTTCCATCGACGCCATGGCCGGGTCGGCGGTGTTCTCCGGATCGTCGTAGCCGGTCATCTGGTTCGACCACTCGAAGATCTTGGTGCGGTCCTCCTGCGGCACACCGATCAGGTCGGCGATGGCCTGCAGCGGAAGCTCCGCCGCGATCTGGGTGACGAAGTCGCCGTTGCCTTCCTTGGCAGCGGCTTCGACGATCGTGCGGGCGCGGCGCTCGAGGTCCTCACGCAGCGCGTTGATGGCGCGGGGGGTGAAGCCGCGGGCGACGAGCTTGCGGAGCTTGGTGTGTTCCGGGGCGTCCTTGTTGAGCAGGACGTGGCGCTGCAGTTCGATGTTGGCGCGCTCCATGTCGTCGCTGAAGCGCGGGATCGCGGTGTTCTCCCAGTTCGAGAACACGTCGCTGCGCCGGGAGACCTCGCGGACCTCCTCGTGCCGGGAAACGACCCAGAAGCCCTCGTCGTGGAAACCACCCTTGTCGGGGGACTTCTTGTTCCACCAGACCGGCGCCGTGCGACGCAGCTCGGCGAACTCTTCGAACGGCATGCGCCCTTCGTAGAGGTCGGGGTCGGTGAAGTCGATGTCTTCGGGAATGTTGGGCTGCGCCACCACTGAACTCTCTCCTACCCTGGCCGGTACATCACACACCCGTGATGTGGAACACGTTCTAGATCCATTCAAACACAGGCGAGCCGCGAGACCAAGGAATCCGTGGCTCCCGGTCACTCGGACACGCCTTGTCCTCCTAGGGAACCTGTTCTATTTTGCGAAGACAGGACAGAAAGGAGCCCGCCGTGGGCACACCAGTCATCGTCGAGGCGGCACGCACCCCGATCGGCAAGCGCGGCGGATGGCTCGCCGGTCTGCACGCCGCCGAGATCCTCGGGGCCGCGCAGAGCGGACTCGTCGAACGCGCCGGCATCGACCCGATGCTCGTCGAGCAGGTCATCGGCGGCTGCGTCACCCAGGCCGGGGCCCAGTCCAACAACATCACCCGCACCGCGTGGCTGCACGCCGGACTCCCCTGGCAGACCGGCGCCACCACCGTCGACTGCCAGTGCGGTTCCGCGCAGCAGGCCAACCACATGATCGCCGGCCTCATCGCGACCGGCGCCATCGACGTCGGCATCGCCTGCGGTATCGAGGCCATGTCGCAGGTCCCGTTGGGCGCCAACGTCGGTGAGCATGCAGGCCCCCGGCGTCCCGCGTCCTGGAACATCGACATGCCGGACCAGTTCGGCGCCGCCGAGCGGATCGCGCGTCGCCGCGGCATCACCCGCGAGGACGTCGACGCGCTCGGTGTCCGCTCGCAGGCACTGGCCAAGCAGGCGTGGGAGGAGGGCCGCTTCGACCGCGAGGTGCTGCAGGTCGTCGCGCCCGTCGTCGACAAGGAAGGCAACCTCACCGGCGAGAAGCAGACCGTCACCCGCGACCAGGGGCTGCGCGAGACGACCGCCGAGTCGCTCGCGAAGCTGAAGCCGGTCGTCGAGGGTGGCGTGCACACCGCCGGCACGTCGTCGCAGATCTCCGACGGTGCCGCCGCGGTGCTGCTCATGGACGAGGCGAAGGCGAAGGCACTCGGCCTGAAGCCGCGTGCCCGCATCGTCGCGCAGGCCCTCGTCGGCGCCGAACCCGAGTTCCACCTGGACGGTCCCGTGCAGGCCACCGCGAAGGTCCTGGAGAAGTCCGGGATGAGCATCGGCGACCTGGACCTGTTCGAGGTCAACGAGGCGTTCGCGTCGGTACTGCTGTCGTGGGCGCAGGTCCACGGGCCGGACATGGACAAGGTGAACGTCAACGGCGGTGCGATCGCGCTCGGCCACCCGGTCGGCTCGACCGGTTCGCGGCTGATCACGACCGCGCTGCACGAGCTCGAGCGACGCGACGCGTCGACGGCGCTCGTCACGATGTGCGCCGGCGGCGCCCTCGCGACCGGCACCATCATCGAGCGGATCTGAGGTGAGCACGACACCCGCCGCACCGCCCGGCCTGGACTCCAAGTGGACCGTCTCGATCATCAAGTGGATGTCACGGGCGAACGTGAAGGCCTATCGCGCCACCGGAGGCAGGATCGGCGGAAAGTGGCGGGTGGGCAGTGCCTTTCCGTGGGGCCTGCCGGTGTGCCTGCTGACCACGACGGGCCGCAAGACCGGGCAGCCGCGCACGTTGCCGCTGCTGTTCCTCGAGGACGGCGACCGCGTCGTGCTCGTCGCCTCGCAGGGCGGGCAGCCCAAACATCCCCTGTGGTACCGCAACATCCAGGCGAACCCGGAGGTGACGATCCAGATCCGGTCGCGGGTGCGGACGATGCGCGCCCGCGTCGCGACACCGGAGGAGCGTGCCGCGTACTGGCCGAGACTCGTTGCGATGTACCCGGATTTCGACAAGTACCAGTCGTGGACGGAGCGCACGATCCCGGTCGTCGTGTGTGATTGAACCTTCGCCTCTTCCCCTTGGGCCCGAACCGGCAATACTGGAGGAAGTTCTGCCCGCTCTCGAGAAGGGATGTCACCCGTGACAACCACCAATCATGATCAGGTACTCGATCGTCGCGAGATCGCCGCGGCCCTGCTGCGCGCGCTCGAACGGCGCCACGAGGTCCTCGATGCCATCGTCGAGAGCGATGATCGGTCCGACGCGATCGCCACGATCGCGCAGCTGCTCGACACGAACGAGCAGTGTGCGGAGGCCGTGCTCAATCTGCCGTTCCGGCGGCTGACGAAGGCCGAGCGCAAGAAGATCCGCGCAGAGCTCGAGGATCTGGACGCGGTGCTCACCTGGACCCCGGCCGAGCGGCCCTATGCGACGGGCGCGCATTTCCGGATGCGGCCGATCGGCGACAGCACCGCGGACACGGAGCTGTTCAAGGAGCGTTGCGCCGAGCAGCTCGGCGACTCCAGCGACGAAAGGATCGCGAGCGAACGCGCCGCGGCGGCCGAACGCATCGACGACGAGACGGCGATGTGGCTCGTGGCGGAGGATCTGACCGGGGACGAGCCCAAGCCGGTCGGATTCGCGTTCGGTGAGCTGACCGGGCACGAGGTGGAGGTCCGCATCTGGGTCCGCCCCGAGCTCCGCAAGCAGGGCTACGGCACCGCGACCCTCAAGCAGGCCCGCACCGAGCTGGCCGCGTATTTCCCGGGTTCGACGCTGATCATCCGTACCCCCGCATAGCCCGTGCTCGTGCGCGGTTTCGGTAGCCACCGCCACCGAAACCGCGCACGAGTCGTTCAGGCGCCGTAGACCGGGGTCGGCGGTTGAGACCCGGCGACGAGCTTCTCGACGACCGGACCGAGTTCCTTCGGATCCCAGCGATCGCCCTTGTCGACGACCTCGCCGTGACGCCAGCCGTCGGCCACGGACACCTTGCCGCCCTCGACCTCGAAGACGCGGCCGGTGACGTCCTTGGATTCGGCGCTGCCGAGCCACACGACCAGCGGGGAGACGTTCTCCGGCGCCATCGCGTCGAAGCCTTCCTCGGGCGCGGCCATCATCTCGGCCATCGCCCCGCCGGCACCGACGGTCATGCGGGTCCGCGCGGACGGCGCGATCGCGTTGACGGTGACACCGTAGCGGCCGAACTCGGCGGCGGCCTGGATCGTCAGGGCGGCGATGCCGGCCTTTGCGGCGGCGTAGTTGCCCTGGCCGATGCTGCCCATCAGCCCCGCACCGGAGCTGGTGTTGATGATGCGGGCGTCGACGGGATTGCCGGCCTTGGACTCGCTGCGCCAGTAGGTCATCGCGTGCCGCATGGGCGCGAAATGACCCTTGAGGTGCACGCGGATGACCGCGTCCCACTCCTCTTCGCTCATGTTCGCGAGCATGCGGTCGCGGAGGAATCCGGCGTTGTTGACGAGGACGTCGAGGCGGCCGAAGTTGTCGAGCGCGGTCTTGATCAGGTTCGCGGCGCCGTCCCAGTCGGCGACGTCGTCGCCGTTGACCACGGCTTCGCCACCGGCCGCGCGGATCTCCGCGACGACCTGTTCCCCGGGGGTCTCCCCGGTCACCGACCCGTCGCTGCCGACACCGATGTCGTTGACCACGACCTTGGCGCCTTCCGCGGCGAATGCCAGCGCGTGCGCCCTGCCGAGCCCCCGCCCGGCGCCTGTCACGATGACGACGCGACCGTCCAGCAGTCCACTCACTTTGCCTCCTTCGTTCGGGCCGCTGCCAGATAGGCAGGGCGTTCGCCGCCGCCGTGGACGGTCAGGGTGGATCCGCTGACGTACGCCGCCAGCGGGGATGCGAGAAATGCGGCGCAGTTGCCGATGTCGTCCGGGGTGGCCAGCCGGCCCGCCGGGACGGTCGCGCCGACGGCGGCGATACCTTCCTCGTCGCCGTAGAACAGGTGCGACTGTTCGGTGTCGACCATGCCGACCACGACCGAGTTGACCCGCACCTTCGGTGCCCATTCGACGCCCAGTGTCGTCGAGAGGCTGTCGAGGCCCGCCTTCGCGGCACCGTAGGCCGCGGTGCCGGGTGTCGGGCGGTGCGCGCTCACGCTCGAGATGTTCACGATCGAGCCGCCGCTGTCCTGCTGCTGCATCACCGCGTTCGCGGCCTGCGCGACGATCAGCGGCGCGAGCAGGTTGAGTTCGACGATCTTGGCGTGGAACTTGGGGCTGGCGTCGGCGGCGAGCGCGAAGGGCGAGCCACCGGCGTTGTTGACCAGCACGTCGAGCCTGCCGTGGCGGGCCACGATGGTGTCGACGAGTTCACGCACCCGATCCGGGTCACGCACGTCGCATTCGAGGAATTCTGCGGTGCGGCCGTCGATTTCGATGTCCCGCTCGGGCCGGTTCCGCGCGCACGTCACGACCGTCGCGCCGGCCCGCAGGAACGTCCGGGTGATACCGGCGCCGACCCCGCGTACACCTCCGGTGATCAGCACAACTGCGCCGTCGAGTCCCAGATCCATCCGTGCCTCCACTCCGATTGGTGCCCCAGATTCCGCGGGGCGCACTCAGGAACTTACCAAGCAATCGCTTGGTTTGTTAAGGCCGGTGTGTACTTCCGGCGGTCAGGACCGCCAAAAGGGCACACGGGCGGCTATGCCGCGAGATTCACCAACAGCAGGCGGCAGCTGCGCCTGATGTCGCTTTCGGCCTCCTCGAGGCTCGATCGGCCGTTGAGGTGAGCGATGATGACGCCGTACCAGAGCATCGACAGCAGCCGCACCACGTCGCGGTCCGCGTCGGTGGGATGGGTGATGCCGGCGGCGTCGAGCACGATGCTCTGGAACTGCTCCTCGATCTTGACCGCGTCGGGTACCGCACCGGCGGCCGCGGTGCTGTTGGACTGCAACATCGCCAACGCCAGCGTCGGGTGCGCGACGAGTTCGCGGGTCATCTCGATCAGCGCCTCGCAGATCGCGTCCTGCGCGGAAAGACCACGATCGGGCGCCGGGTTCCGGCGGTACCCGGCGAACCGTTCGAGTCGGTGCAGCATCACACCCACGAACAGGTGCGTCTTCGACGGGAAGTATCGGTAGAGCGTTCCGATCGCCACGCCGGCCCGCTTGGCGACCTCGGTCATCTGCACGTGCGCGAGGTCGTGTTCGGTCGCGAGGTGCGCTGCCGCGTCCAGAATGCGGACGTGCCGCTCCCGCTGGTCCGCCGAAGACGGTTCGGCGCCGTCCCGCGCCACACCGATCCTGGGCATTGTCGCTCCCCTTTCCGTTCCGATCGCGACCGATTGTCCCACCGAGCGGGCCCTGGACGGTCGTTCCGGCGCGCGGCAACACGTGCGTCCGCAGAGCGGGAACCGGCCGCGGATCACGTGCGCGTCGCGGGGATCACGACATGGTGGTCGGCCGGGCCGTCGAGTTCCGACGCCTCGACGGCCCGGCCGATGCTGTTCTACCGCGGCGCGTTCGGGATCCGCGACCGCCGGCGAATCCGGGTCAGGCCACGCCCGCGGCGAGGAGGTCGCGAGCGTCGGCGCGCCCGTCGAGAACGCGCGCGATGCGCAGTTTCACCTGCCACCGGCCGTCCGCACGCACCAGCTCCCACCTGTTCGCGGTCACGCGCTTCACACGGAAACCCTTGTCCGTGTTGAGAATCAGCTGTGAATGGCAGGTGACGACCGCGGTGTCCCCGTCGATCCGGATGTTCAACGGATCGAGCAGATGGCCGCAGCCACCGTGGATGTAGCCCTGATGTGCCTCGGAACGCACCATCGCCATGATCGCGTCACGGCCCCGGTACGCACCCGAATCGACTTCGTACACCCCGTCCTCGGTCCACAGCGCGCCGACCGCCTCGGCCGAGCCGCTGTCCACGGCCGGCCCGTAGGTCGTGATGAGCTGCTGGATCGCGAGGGTGTCCTCGAGCAGTTCGACGCGTCGGACGAGTTGCTCGACGAGTGTGGTCGTATCGGTCATCGCCACTCCCTACGATTGCGCGCTCGGCGGCGCGAACGCGGCGAGCGGTTCGGAACCGGACCAGTCGTGGCCCCAGTAGCTGTCTGCGGTGATCTCCTCGGCGGTGTAGAACGTCTCGTCGACGAGCATGCCCTCGGTGCCGAACTCGATGTCCCAGCCGCCGGGGGCCCGCACGTAGAACGAGATCATCTTGTCGTTCGTGTGGCGACCGAGCGTCGACGAGATCGGGAAGCCCAGCGCGCGAACACGATCCAGAGCCTGGCCGACCGCGTCGAGAGTTTCGACCTCGAGCATCAGGTGCACCAGGCCGGGCTGCTCGCTCGGCGGTGCCGGGCACAACGCGAGGCTGTGGTGGCGCCGGTTGACACCGAGGAACCGCACCCGCCGCGCCGGCGGCGGTGCCGACGGACCGCCGACGCGCATCGCACCGCGCGGCAGGAAGCCGAGGACCTCGGTGTAGAACTCGTACACCCGGTCGAACCGGAAGCACGGCAGCACGACGTGCCCGAGTCCTTCCTCACCGGTGTGGAATCGGCCGGCGAACGGGGTCACGACCGGGCTGTGGTCGAGCACCGGGCCGAAGAACACCTCGACGCGGGTGCCGCCCGGATCGTCGAACGCGATGACCTGCTCGGCGTCGCGATACAACGACTCCTGCTCCGACAGCACCTCGACGGCGATACCGGCCTTCTCCACGGCCTCGCGCACCCGTTCGAGCGCGAACTGGTCGCGGACCTCCCAGCCGACGGCGAGTGCCTTGTCGGTCTCGCCGGGCAGCACGATCAGGCGTGCGCGACGTTCGTCGATCCGTAGGTACAGCCCGTCCGGTTCCGGGCCGGAGCCGATCGCCATGCCGAGTCCGTCGACGACGAGTTCACGCCATCGTGCGATGTCTGTGGTCTGGATCCTGAGATATCCCAGGCCCCTGATGTCCGTCATTGTTCGATGTTCCTTCGTGACAGTTGGATTCGGCGATCAGATCATCGAGCGCATCATGCCCTGCGGCTCCTCGCCCAGCTGGGTGAGCGTGGCCGCGTGGAAGATCGAGCCGGGCACGTGGATGGCGTGGCTCAGACCTGCGTGGGCGTCACGCCAGAACCGCTGCAGCGGATTGGTGAGCTGCAGCGCGCCGCCACCGGCCCGCGCGAAGATCTCGTCGACGGCGCGCACGGCACGCCAGGCCGCGGCGGTCTGGGTGCGCCGGCCGATGGCCCGCATCTCGAACGTGACCTCCTGGCCCTTCTCGGTCAGGTCCCAGAAGCGATCGACGGTCTCGAGGATGGCGGCACGCGACGCGGCGATCTCGGCGGCCGCGTCACCGAGCGCGGACAGCACGTACGGGTCCTGCTTGATCGCGGTGCCGGACACCGTCACCCGCGACTTCTGCGTTTCGATGTAGCAGTTGAGGGCGCCTTCGGCGATGCCGATGAGCGACGAGGTGATGCCGAGCGGGAAGATGCACGAGAACGGGAACCGGTAGAGGGTCTCGTCACGTCCGGCGTCCTTCCAGGCGACACCACCCATGACGCGTTCGGCGGACAGCGTCCGGTACTCGGGCAGGAAGGCGTTCTCGATGACGAGGTCCTTCGACCCGGTACCGCGCAGGCCCACGACGTTCCAGCTGTCGTGGTCGATGCTGTAGTCCGAGCGGGGCACCAGCACGTGCAGGGACTTCGGCGGGCTCAGCCGGTTGCCGTCCTTGTCGCCGAGCGCGGCGCCGATCATGACCCAGTTGCAGTGGTCGGTGCCGGAGGAGAAGGACCAGCGGCCGTTGAGGATGTACCCGCCCTCGACGGGGGTGGCGACGCCCATCGGCGCGTACGGCGAGGCGATCCACGTGTCGGGATCCTCGCCCCACACCTCCTGCTGGGCCTTGGGGTCGAAGAACGCCATCTCCCAGGGATGCACGCCGACGATGCCGGAGACCCAGCCGGTCGCCCCGTCCATGGCACCGAGACCCATTGCCGTCTCGGCGAATTCGCGCGGGTGCGCTTCGAGGCCGCCGAACTCGGCGGGCTGGAGCATCCGGATGACTCCGGAGTCGCGCAGGCGCTTGGCGCTGCGGTCGGTCAGACGCATCAGCTTGTCGCCTTCGGCGCCGTCGGCGCGGATCTCGTCGGCGAACGGGATGAGCGAATCGAGAACCTGTCCCATGATCTTCCGGCTTTCTGTATGGCGCCCGGGTGATCGGGGCGGACGTCCGTGGGAGTCGCGCCCGCCGAGCGGGATCGGAGTGGGGTGAGCGGTATCCGCTCACGCGTCCTTGCGGTTGAGGAAGGCGAGGACGGTGGCGAGCCACGCGTCGCGGGCCTCGATCATCGTCCAGTGCCCGCAGTTCGGGAACACGTGCAGTTCGCCGTTGCGCAGCTCGCGCATCGGGAGCATCGCCATGTCGACGGGGCTGACGCGATCGTCGCGTCCCCACGTGATGAGGGTCGGGGCGGTGATCTTGCCGAGTTGCGCCCAGTAGGGGGTTTCGGTGGACGCGAGCGCGGCGCGGGCACCGGCTTCGAACGCGGCCGTGCTGTACATCCGGCGTGCGATCTCGAGGGTCTTGGGTTCGGTGGCGAGTTCCCAACGCTCCTGGATCAATTCGTCGGTGATGATCGCGGGGTCGTACACCATCGAGTGGAGCCAGCGGACGAGCTTCTCGCGGGTCGGGTCGTCGGTGAATTCCATCAGCAGCCGGATGCCCTCACCGGGCGCCGGCGCGAACACCGACCGGCCGGCACCGCCGATCGTGACGAGCTTGTGCACCCGGTCGGGTTCGGCGATGGCGAACTGGGTTCCGACGATGCCGCCCATCGAGTTTCCGATGATCGAGACACGGTCGAGGCCGAGGGCGTCGAGGAAGTCGGTCACCGCGTGACGTGCCATCACCATGGGATGCCCCGCGCACGGGTCGCTGACGCCGAAGCCGGGGAATTCGAGGACGAGGCAACGGAAGTGCTCGGCAAGGTCGGCGAGCACACCCCGGTAGTTGCGCCACCCGGTCACGCCCGGACCGGAGCCGTGCAGCAACAGCAGGGGCGGTCCGTCACCGGCTTCGTGGTATCGGAGCACACCCCGGTCCGTCGTGATGGACCGCGCGGTCTCCTCGTAGCTCAGTTCCGTCGTCATGACCGGTACATTCCCAGCGACACCGGCACCGTGCGCGCAGGCTCCCGGTGAACGGGACCCGCTGCTACGCCCATGCTCCGGCTCCACCGGCGACGAACTGCTCGGCCGTGTCGGGGACCGTGAAGGACACGGAATCGTCGGCGAGTCGGCGCGCGCGGCGCGGCGTTCCCAGCTCGGGGTAGAGCATGCGCGAGACGTCGCGTGCGGCGTCGGCGACGAGGGGTGCGATGCGGTCGAGGTGACCCGGACGCGTCGGGCCGCACAGCGAGATGCCCGCGACCGGGCCCTGGGGGCTGCGGACGGGCGCGCCGACGCATGCCATCCCGGCCATCGCCTCACCGGTTTCGAAGGCCAGCCCGTGTCGCTGCCGGATCCGGCCCAGTTCGCGGTGCAGCACCCCGAGGTCGGAGATGGTGCGGTCGGTGCGGCGCGGCAGGCCCGCGCTGTACAGCGCGTCGACGTGCTCGGGCTGCAGGCCGGCGAGGATGGCCTTGCCGCACGCGGTCGCGTGGGCGGACACGCGGCCGCCGACGCGGGAGGTCAGGGTGGCGGCCAGCTGCCCGCCGACCTTGTCGAGGTAGACGATCTCGTTGCGGTCGAGGACCGCGAGATGCGCGACCATCCCGGTCTGCAGGTGCAGTTCGTGGAGCACCGGGGCCGCCGCCTCGCGGATGCGGCCGTGACCGTTGTCCCCGGCGCCGAGCGACTTGGCGCGGCGGCCGAGACAGTAGCCGAACGACGCGTGGTCGACCCATTCGAGCCGGACCATCTGGTCGAGGATGCGGTGGACGGTGGAGCGGGGCAGCCCGGTGCGGCAGGCCACCTCTTCGAGGGTGAGCCGGGAGGAGGCGTTGTCGAAGGCGTCGAGGATCAGCGTCATGCGCTCGACCATGGAGGCGGGCAGTTCGCGCTGCGGCGCCGACGATCCCCGGGCCGACCCCGATGTGGTCTCGTATTCCCCTGCAGCAGCATCGAATTCGGGCATCGACGTAACCTCCTCCAACCCCTCGGACCGAGGGAGACCCCAAGAGACTGAAATTCATTCTTGTGACCGACGTAACAAGTATTGCCGATCGGCCCGTGATTGACAACATCCCACTGAACAGGAAGCACACCGGCCACCCGTTCCCCGACCGGTAGAACGGTCGGGAAGGACGATCACGCGCTTCACACCCGGGCCGCCGCCCGGGCGCGCGCCGGGTTCGCGTACGAGGGGTTCGATCGCATGTACATAGGTGTCACATCGCCCGTGGTCATCGACCACCCCGCCTCCCGCGCCGAATGGGAACGCCACGCCGGCATCGACGAACTCGCGCGCGTCGCCGAGACCGCCGATCGCCTCGGCTACCACCACCTCACCTGCAGCGAACACGTCGCCGTCCCCACCCGGATCGCCGCCGAACGCGGCGGCGTCTACTGGGACCCGCTGGCGACCTTCGGATACCTCGCCGCACGCACCCGCCGGATCAGGCTCAACACCCGGGTACTCGTGCTCGGCTACCACCATCCCCTCGAGATCGCCAAGCGGTACGGCACCCTCGACGCCGTCAGCGGCGGCCGGCTGATCCTCGGCCTGGGCGTCGGCAGCCTCGAGGAGGAATTCGCACTGCTCGGGGCGTCCTTCGAGGACCGCGGCGCCCGTGCCGACGAAGCGCTCCGCGCGCTGCGTGCCGGACTGTCGACCCCGAATCCCGAGTTCCACGGCACCTACTACGACTACGAGGACGTCGAGGTACGCCCGCACGCGGTGCAGCCGCGGGTGCCGTTCTGGATCGGCGGCCGCACCGGTCGGTCGCTGCGTCGGGCGGTCACGCTCGGTGACGGCTGGCTGCCGTTCGGTCTCACCGTGCAGCAGATCGCCGAGATGCTGCGCAAGGTGGATCCGCCGGAGGGATTCGACGTCGTCCTCGACGCCGGTCGCCCGCTCGATCCGCTCGGCGACCGCGACGCCACCCTGCGGGCCCTCGAACGACGCCGCGCGATCGGCGCCACGATCGTGAGCGCGACCTTCGCCGCCACCGGCGCGGACCACTACTGCGATCAGCTCGCGGCGCTGCGCGAGATCGCCGGCGAAGCCGGAGCCGAATTCGAATCCGCTTCTCCGAAAACGCCTTCCGAAATCGACGAAAGCTCCCGATAACGTATGACGAGAACCCTGTCCCCACTCTTCCGGCCCCTGACGGTGCGCTCGCTCGAGCTGCCCAACCGGATCGTGATGTCGCCGATGACCCGGTCGCACTCCCCCGGCGGCGTGCCGGGGCCCGACGTCGCCGAGTACTACCGGCGACGCGCCGCCGGCGGAACCGGCCTGATCGTCACCGAGGGCGTCGCGATCGACCACCCGACGGCCGTCGACAACCCGCGGGTCCCGCGGATGCACGGCGACGACGCCCTCGACGGGTGGCGGCGCGTCGTCGACGCCGTCCACGCCGAGGGCGGCCGGATCATCCCGCAGCTGTGGCATGTCGGGCCGCTGTGGGGCGCGATGACGAGCAACGTCGACCCGGCTCTGACGCCGATGCGCCCGTCGGGTGTGTGGGGCGAGCCCGGGGTCACGACCTATTCGGACGAGTACGTCGCGCAGGCCTCGCGGCCCTGCCGGCCGATGACCGACGACGACATCACCGACGTCATCTCCGCCTACGCGCGCGCGGCGCGGGCCGCGCTGGACGTCGGGTTCGACGGGGTCGCGCTCCACGGCGGCCACGGCTACCTGCTCGACGCCTTCCTGTGGGCGAGCACCAACCGTCGCGACGACGAGTGGGGCGGCGACCTGCAGCGACGTACCCGGTTCCCGGCCGCGGTGGTCGCGGCGATCCGCGCCGGGATCGGCGAGGACGCCCCGATCTTCTTCCGGTTCTCGCAGCACAAGCAGCAGGACTACACCGCGCGCATCGCGGAGACCCCGGACGAGCTGGGCACGATCCTCGGCGCCCTCGCCGACGCGGGAGTGGATGTGTTCGACGCGAGCATCCGCCGCTTCGACGTCGCCGCGTTCGAGGGCAGCGACCTGTCGCTCGCGGGGTGGGCGAAGAAACTCACCGGCGCGATGTCGATGGCCGTCGGCAGCGTCGGTATCGCGACCACGTTGCGCGAGACCCGCCTCGGCGTGGCCGCACCGTCCCGCGACAACATTCCCGAACTCGAACGACGGCTCGCCGCAGGAGAATTCGATCTCGCCGCGATCGGGCGCCTGCATCTCGCCGATCCGCAACTCGCCACGACCCTGCGTGCCGGTGGTCCTCTCCCCGAGTTCGATCAGGGCGTGCACGCGCGCACCCTGACCTGACCCCTCGCGCCCGTGCGCGTTTTCGGTAGTCGGAACTACCGAAAACGCGCACGGGACAGTGGGATTCGACTCAGGCGGCGGTACGCTTCGGGATCATCACCGTGAGCGCGATGGCCACGACCGTGCAGATCACGATCATGGCACCGACGAGGTTCAGGCCGGTGATCGTCATCGCACCCTGCGACGTGACCGTCGCGGTCAGGATCATCGTCGCGAGCGACGTGCCGACGCCCTGGCCCGCCATCCGCAGCACGGTCTGGGTGCCGGTCGTCTCGCTGGTGTTGCGTTCCGGCACGGACTCGACGACGAGGATGGGCAGCGCGGTGTATGCGAACGCCGTCGCGACCGACACCACGACCACCATCGCGGTCATCGCGAGTTCCGAACTGTGCGCGGTCAGCATCACGACGACACCGACGACGAACAGCGCGCTGCCGAGCAGCATCGACATCCGCGCGCCCACGGCCGCGGCGATCCGGCCGCTGATCGGTGTGCACGCGAATCCGAACAGCGAACCGATGAACGACAGCCACCCGGCGTGCGTCGCGGACAGACCCAGCCCGAACGACCCGGTCGTCGGGGACTGCATCACGATCGGGATGATCATGGTCACCACGCCCAGCGGACCCATCGCGATCGCGAGCGTCGCGAGCATCGTCAGGGAGAACTTGCGATCGGCGAACAGGCGCACGCTGATGAGCGGGTTCGGGACCTTCAGTTCCCACCGCACGAGCAACGCGAGCCCTACGAGGCCACCGATGACGAGCGCGAGGAACCGCGGGTCGGACCAGCCCCACGCGCCGACCTTGTTGATGCCCAGCAGGACGGCGGCGACGGATGCGGCGAACAGGACGGCGCCGATGTAGTCGATCGCCTCCTTCGTTCCCTTCGGGGGTCGCCAGGGCAGAACGAACAGCACGAGGAACAATGCGAACAGCGAGTAGGCCGCAGCGACCACGAAGATCATGTGCCAGCTCGCGTAGTCGATGAGCACCCCGGCGACGAGCAGCGAGGCGGCACCGGCGGTCACCGCGGTGCCCGAGATCAGCGCGACGGCGACGGGTACACGCGCGGGGGGAAGGTGCTCACGTGCCAGGCCGATGCACAGCGGCAGGATCGCGCCGGCCACGCCCTGGATCGTCCGGCCGACGATGATGCTGCCGAGGCTGTCGCCCAGGGCGCTGATGAGCGAGCCGAGGGCTGCGAGGGCGAGCAGGACGACCAGCACGCGTTCGCGGCCGTACATGTCGCCCAGCCGGCCACATGCGGCCGCGGACGCCGCGGCCACCAGGAGGAACGCCGTGACGGCCCAGCCGACCGTGGTGGCGTCGCTGCCGAAATCCTTGATGAGCGTGGGGATCGCGGCGTACATCATCGATGTTTCGAAGGCGCTGATGATCTCGACGGCGATCAGCACCGCCACGATCACCCAGACGGGACGTTGGCGGGCGTAGCGCCCCTTGGCCGGTGGGTCGGGAATCAGAGGTTCGACTCGAGTCGCATCGGAAGTCACAGATTCGGTTCCAGACTTTTCGGCGCACCGCGTATTGCGGTACGCGGGTGAAGGGAGAGGGGAGGGAACGACGGCAACAGCCGTGTCCCACATCACTTTCCCGCTCCGAATGTGCCTGCCGCCTCCGCGGTCTCACTCAGCAGGAACCAAAAAAGGAAGACGCCCAACGTATGTCGTGGGCGTCTTCCTCGAAACTTCTCGTGCGCGTTTTCGGTAGCGGGAACTACCGAAAACGCGCACGGGGGCGGGGTCAGCGGTTCAGCAGCGCGCGCATCGCCTCGGCCGCGCCGCGGACCAGTGCGTCGCGCGGGAATCCGCTGCGCTTGACCGCAGCCTTGTAGTTGCCGCCCGCAACCCACACCGGGCCGTCGGCGAGGTGCTCGAGACCTTCGCGGGCGACCTCCTCCGGCTCGGACACGAGCATGCCCGGCACGTCGAAGTTCAGCCCGGCACGTTCCATCGCGGGGGTACGGGTGACACCGAGAACCAGTTCGAGAACGTCGACGCCGTACGGCGCGAGCTCGAGCCACAGGCTCTCCGCGAACACCCGGCTGAAGGCCTTCGACGCCGCGTAGATGCTCTGGTGCTCCGAACCCATGTACCCGGCAAGGGATCCGAGCAACATGATCCCGCCGCGACCCATGTCCTTCATGCGCGCCCCGAACAGGTGCGCGAGCTCGACCTGCCGGTGCACGTTCAGATCGATGACGCCGCGGAAACCGTCGAGGTCGCCGGTGACGAACTCGTGGCCGTAGCTGTTGGCGCCGGCGTTGAAGATGAACAGTCCCACCTCGAGGTCCGCGGTGGCCGTGCGGATCTGCTCGACGGCGTCGTCGGCGAGCAGATCCAGTGCGAGCGTGCGCACCTCGACGCCGTGCTCGCGCACCGCGGCGGCGGTGTCCTCGAGCGGCCCCGGCTTGCGGGCGATCAGCAGCAGATCGAACCCGGCGCGGCCGAGTTCGTCGGCAAAGGCAGCGCCGACTCCCTCGGAGCCACCGGCGATCACCGCCCACCTGCCGTAACGGGCACTGTCGATCTGCAGGGTTTCGCTCATCACTGTCCTTCGGATTCCGTTGTTACGCGAGCCGACACGAATCGGATCGAACTACTGGAGGATCGGGCCGGGAATAGGCGCGTCGTCGAGGACGTCGATCAGCCCCTCGGTCGCGGCGCGGGCCACACCGGCTTCCAACGCCGAACACGTCAGGACCGGTGCACCCGGCCGGCGACCCGATCCCGCCGCATTGCCGAGCTCATGACAGCGGCTGCGCGCCTGCGCGTTCCACTGGACCTCGGTGTGCTCCCAGCTGTTCTTCCGCACGAGCACCTGGGCCTGGCACTCACTGCACCGCAGGGGCTGCATCCGTGTCCGCCTTCGCCGCGCGGGCCGCCCGGGCGGCGACGTTCGCTTCGACTTCCTTCATCCACGCCGCGACCGGACGCGTGGTGTCCATCTCGAACTCGAACCGGTCGGTCATCTCCGGGGTCACGTCCGCGACGTCGACGTAGAACTGCTCGTACCAGCGGCGCAGCTGGTAGACCGGGCCGTCCTCCTCGCACAGCAGCGGGTTCTCGATGCGGGTCTTGTTCTTCCAGATCTCGATGTCCTGCTCGAAACCGCGGGCGATGAAATCACCGAACTTCCTGGCGGTTTCGAGGGCGACATCGTCGGGCAGCTGCGGCGACTTCTTGACGATCATGCCGTACATCAGCACGAACTTGTCGGCCGAGACCGGGTAGTGGCAGTTGAGCAGAACCGACTCGATGTCGTAGCCCTCGTACTCGTACTTCAGGTCGTCGATCATGAACGACGGTCCGAAGTACGAGGCCTCCGAGCGGCTGCCCAGCATCTTCGGCTGCCCCTCGGTGTTCGGGCGCATGTCGTCACGTGCCTTGCCGTGCATGACCTGGGTCGCGACGTGACCTTCGAAGATGTTCTTGAAGAACGTCGGGAACGAGTAGTGCACGTAGAAGAAGTGCGCCATGTCGACGATGTTGTCGATGATCTCGCGGCAGTTGGTGTCGACCTCGGTGGTGTACCAGACCCAGTCGGTCCACTCGTCGCTGGTGGCACCCTCGATGCGCGGGATCGTGACGTCGGCCGGCGGCGGGTTGCCCTCGGGGTCGTGCCAGACGAAGAACAGACCGTCCTGGTCGAGGGTGCGCCACGCGCGGGTCTTCGCGAGCGGCGGGACCCGGCGGGCGTAGGGGATGTTGGTGCACTTGCCCTTGC
The DNA here is from genome assembly GCF_053589135.1 of Rhodococcus sp. NPDC003382. NCBI lineage: Bacteria > Bacillati > Actinomycetota > Actinomycetes > Mycobacteriales > Nocardiaceae > Rhodococcus > Rhodococcus sp. NPDC003382. The sequence continues at coordinate 20,405 of NZ_JBSFRH010000019.1, read as the reverse complement.
CGCCCCAGCGCCAGTCGTGGAACGGGCAGGCGATGTCGTCGCCCTTGATCGTTCCCTGGCTGAGGTCGCCGCCCATGTGCCGGCAGTACCCGTCGAGAACCTGCAGTTCCCCGGCGGTGTCGGCCCACACGACGAGTTTGGTGCCGAACGCCTCGACGGAGTGCGGCTTCCCGTCCCGGAAGCTCTCCGCCAGACCGAGGCAGTGCCAACCGCGGGCGAAGCGGGTGGGAGCGGTACCGGTGACGATCTCGCGGATGTCGGAAGTACCGGTGGTTTCCAAGCTCACGGCTGGCCGTCCTTTCGGCAGTGATGGTCGGTGGGATCGAAAGTGCTACTGAGGTTTCCGTGCTCCTTCGATCCTCACGGTAGGTGAGTCCGGAAGCGGCGGAATCGCAGGTCCCACTCGCCGGGATCCGGGGTCGGGCTCAGGCGACCGGCGCCGGGAGCAGCGCCGCGCGACCGTTCGCGACGAAGTCGCGTTCGATGTCGGCGCGGGTCGATTCGTCGAGCAGAACGTATTCAGGGGTGCGCCCGACACGCACGTAGACGGGGTCGTCGGTGTACCACGCGACCACCCGCAACGGCGCCTTGTCGATCTTGTTGCTGCCGGTCAGCGGAATCCGGTCGGTGACCCGCACGAACCGCGGCCACCACTTGTCCCCCATGTCCGGTTGTTCGGCCAGCTCACGGCCGAAGGCGACCGGGTCGAACACGGCACCGGCGTCGAGTTCGACGGCACACATCACCTGATCGCCGGTCGTCGGGTCCGGCACCGCGAACACCGGGGCCGACAGCACGCCGGGAAGGCGCTGCAGGATCCGTTCGACGGGCGCGGCGGCGAAGTTCTCGCTGTCCACGCGCAGCCAGTCCGAAGCCCGTCCCGCGAAGTAGAAGTAGCCGTCGGCGTCGCGGTAACCGAGGTCGCCGGTCCAGAAGTCGTCGCCGCGGATCCGGTCCGCGGCGGCACCCGGGTTCTTGTAGTAGCCCTCGAACGAGGCCGCCGCACCGATCGCGACGATCTGCCCGATCGCCTCCGGGTTCAGCAGCCGGCCCGTCTCGTCGAACCGAGCCCGGGGGCATTCGAGCCCCGTGTTCTCGTCGAGGATACGGGCGTCGGTGCCACCGGCGGCGACCCCGAGCGACCCGGGCGGAGTGTCGGGGGTGCGGTTGATGCGCAGGACGCCCTCGCTCGAGCCGTAGCCCTCGATGACGGTGCAGCCGAACCGCTCGGAGAACCGTGCGACGTCGACCTCGGATGCTTCGGTGCCGAACGCCACCTCGAGGGTTCCGGTGCGGTCGCGGGGGTCCTCGGGCCGGTTCAGCACGTACGACAGGGCGCGGCCGACGTAGTTGACGAAGGTCGCGCCGAACCGGTGGATGTCCTCCGAGAAGCGGCTCGCGGAGAACTTGCGGATCAGGCCGACGGTCGCGCCGACCCGCATCGCGGTGCCGAGGTTGAGCATGACGGCGTTCCCGTGGAACAGCGGCATGCACAGGTACGCGACCGAGTCGCGGCGCATGTGGGTGCGTTCGACGAGCACGTCGACGAGCCGCCCGAGCCGGCCCTGCGTGACGATCACCGCCTTCGGGCGGCCGGTGGACCCGGAGCTGAACAGCAGCAGCGCGATGTCGTCGGCCGCAGGCACCGTGTCGGGCAGAGCGGACCCGCGGTGCGGTTCGAGGAACCGCGTGTAAGCGGGCGTATCGATGTCGAGGATGCGGTCGGCGGGCAGTCCGTGGCCGGTGCCGTCGACGAGGTGCGCCAGGCGTGATTCGGTGACGAGGAGATCCACGTCGGCCTGGCGGATGTCCTCGGCGAGCTCCGGGCCGCTGCGGCTGGCGTTGATCCCCACGACCACGGCTCCGGCGAGGGCACCGGCCCCGATCCAGAACACGAAGTCCGGCACGTTCTCGAGCAACACCCCGATGTGGCGTTGCCGGCCGGCCGGGGCGGGCACGGCCGCGACGAGCGCGGCGGCACGATCCGCGCTCTGCTGCACCACCTCGTCCCAGGTCCACTGCCGGTCCTCGAACCGCACTCCGACCTTGTCGTCACCCTTGCGGGCACGTACGACTTCGGCGAACGTCTGCACTGCCACCTCCGAATCGTTGCCGGCGCCCGCACGCGGACGCCCGGGCAAGCACGTTAGGAGCGCGGCCACCCCGGGCATCTGTGCAGGTCCCACTCACCGGTACGTTCGGATGGCGGCGCGACGGGCGTGAGAGTCTTCGGCCGGACGTTCGGTCGAGAAGGGAGGCCCGCGATGACCGTGCCACCCGATCCGGAGCAGTTCCTCGACCAGCTGGTCTCGCGTCTGACGGGGCGCGGCGGCGCATTCGAGATCGTGATGAGCGACGTGCTGGGCACCGAGATGCCCGTCATGCGCAACCGTGACACCGCCGTCGCGGATCTGCTGGAGCGGTCACAGGCCTGGGGCGACCGGGAGTATCTCGTGACGGCGACGCGGCGGATCTCGTTCGCCGAGCACGCGCGGGATGCGTACGCGCTCGCGGCGGCCCTGCAGCAGCGGTACGGCGTCGGGGTCGGCGACCGCGTCGCGATCCTGTCGGCGAACCGGCCCGAGTGGGTCACCGCGTTCTGGGCGACGCAGGCGCTCGGTGCGATCACCGTCGGATTGAACGCGTGGTGGGCGCAACCCGAGATCGACTTCGGGATCCGCAACTCCGCGCCGCGGGTGGTGTTCGCGGACGAGCCGCGCGCCGAGGCCCTCTCCGGGCGCAGCCCGCACGGCACGATCGTGCTGACCGTCGAGGGTGATCTCCCGCGGCTGATCGCCGAGTTCGCCGGGATGCGACCGCCGCCGCCGCGCGTGGACGAGGACGATCCGGCCGTCCTGCTCTACACCTCGGGTACGAGCGGCGACCCGAAGGGCGCGTTGCATTCACAGCGGAACCTGTTGGCGGTCACGGACTATCACCGGTTCGCCGATGCGATCTCCACGACTTGGTGCGGGGAGATGTACGACCGGGACGCCCCGCACGAGGCGCGGTACCTGCTGACCTCTCCCCTGTGCCACATCACCAGCCTGCACAACACGATCGTCCCGCGGCTCGCGACCGGCAGCACCGTCGTGATGAACCAGGGATGGTTCGACGTACACCGCGTCCTCGAGATCATCGAGAACGAGCAGATCACGCATTGGAACGCGGTCCCCTCGATGGCCGCGCGGATGCTCGAGATCCCCGACCTGGACCGGTACGACCTGGGTTCGCTGACCCGGTTCACCCTGTCGTCGGAACCGACGTCCCCCGAGTTCAAGCAGCGGCTGCGGGAGCGGCTGCCGTTCGGCCGGTACGCGGTCGTCGACAGCTACAGCATGACCGAGTGCAGCACGTCGATCGCGGTGGCCAGCGCGCAGGATCTCGAGCGGTATCCGGGCACGGTGGGTCCACCGGTGATCACGGTGAGCATGGAGATCCGGGACGAGCACGGCGGGTGGCTGCCGGACGGTCGCGTCGGCGAGGTGTGCGTGCGCAGCCCGTTCGTGATGCTCGGCTACTGGGGCGACGAGGCCGCGACCGCGGCGGCGATCACCCCCGATCGGTGGCTGCGGACCGGCGACCTGGGCGTGGTCGAGAACGGCCGGCTGCGCCTGCTGGGCAGGCGTGCCGATCTTATCCGGCAGAACGGCGAGGACATCTACCCGTCGGAGATCGAACGGGTACTCGGCGCGCACCCCGCCGTGCGGGAATGCCTGGTCATCGGCGATCCGCATCCCGAGTGGGGCGAGGAGGTGTGCGCGGTCGTCGTTCTCGCCCCCGGAAGGGAGGCGACGAAGGAGGAACTGACCGCCTATCTCGCCGATCGGCTCGCGTACTTCAAGGTGCCCACCCGCTGGAATATCACGCGGAATCTTCTGCCGCGCAACACAACCGGCAAGATCGTCCGGCGTCACCCCTGGACGGAAGACCCGTCCGGGCACTGAGTCCGGCTCCACCACCACATGGCGGACCCTGTGCCGCGGAGCGGGCGTGTGCTAGCTTACCAAGCAATCGCTTGGTTCGGTACCGACGTAAGGAACATGCCATGGGCATCACCTCCACCTCCGACGGCGCGGGAATCACCACGGTCACCGTCGACTACCCGCCCGTGAACGCCATTCCGTCCGCCGGGTGGTTCGAACTGGCCGACGCGGTCCTCGCCGCCGGCAAGGACCCGGACACCCACGTCGTGATCCTGCGGTCCGAGGGTCGCGGCTTCAACGCCGGCGTGGACATCAAGGAAATGCAGGCCACCGAGGGGTACGACGCGCTCATCGCCGCCAACCACGGCTGCGCCGCCGCGTTCTCCGCCGTCTACGACTGCGAGGTCCCGGTCGTGGTCGCCGTCAACGGCTTCTGCGTGGGCGGCGGCATCGGCCTGGTCGGCAACGCAGACGTCATCGTCGCGTCCGACGACGCGGTCTTCGGGCTTCCCGAGGTCGACCGCGGCGCGCTCGGCGCCGCCACCCACCTGTCGCGCCTGGTCCCGCAGCACCTGATGCGCACCCTGTACTACACGGCGCAGAACGTCACCGCGCAGCAGCTGCACCACTTCGGCTCCGTCTACAAGGTGGTGCCGCGCGCCGAACTCGACGCCGCCGCCCGCGAGGTCGCCGGCCTGATCGCCGCGAAGGACACCCGCGTGATCCGCCGCGCGAAGGAAGCGATCAACCGCATCGACCCGGTGGACGTGAAGAACGCCTACCGCCTCGAACAGGGATTCACCTTCGAGCTGAACCTCGCCGGCGTCGCCGACGAGCACCGCGACGAATTCGTCGCGACCGGCAAGCCGCGCGCGAACAAGTAGGGAGAGAAAAACAGTGCGTGACAAGAGGATTACTCTCGACGACGCCGTCGGGCAGCTGCGCAGCGGCATGACCATCGGACTCGGCGGCTGGGGTTCGCGACGCAAGCCCATGGCGTTCGTGCGCGCGATCCTGCGCTCGGACGTGAAGGATCTGACCGTCGTCACCTACGGCGGTCCGGACCTGGGTCTGTTGTGCTCGGCCGGCAAGGTCAAGAAGGCGTACTACGGTTTCGTGTCGCTCGATTCGGCCCCGTTCTACGATCCGTGGTTCTCCAAGGCCCGCACCGAGGGCGCCATCGTCGCCCGCGAGATGGACGAGGGCATGGTCAAGTGCGGTCTCGAAGCCGCCGCCGCGCGCCTGCCGTTCCTGCCGATCCGCGCCGGCCTCGGTTCGGACGTGCAGAACTTCTGGGGCGACGAACTGCAGACCGTCACCTCCCCGTACCCGGACGCCTCCGGCAAGCACGAGACCCTGATCGCGATGCCCGCCCTGAACCTGGACGCGGCCTTCGTGCACCTGAACATCGGTGACGCCCACGGCAATGCGGGTTACCAGGGCGTCGACCCGTACTTCGACGACCTGTACTGCCTGGCCGCCGAGAAGCGCTTCGTCTCCGTGGAGAAGATCGTCGAGACCGAGCAGCTCGTCAAAGAGGTTCCGCTGCAGCAGCTGATCCTCAACCGCATGATGGTCGACGGTGTCGTCGAGGCCCCGAACGGCGCCCACTTCACCCTCGCCGGCGAGTCCTACGGCCGCGACGAGAAGTTCCAGCGCCACTACGCCGAGGCCGCCAAGACCCCCGCGTCGTGGCAGGCGTTCGTCGACCGGTTCCTGTCCGGATCCGAGGACGACTACCAGGCCGCCGTCGAGAAATTCCACGCGGATTCCGAAAAGACTGGGGAGCAGGCATGACCTCCACCGAAACCGTCACCCGGGCCGAGTACTGCGCGATCGCGTGCGCCGACATCTTCGCCGGCGCCGGCGAGATCATGGCCAGCCCGATGTCGACGATGTCGCAGATCGGTGCCCGCCTGGCGCGTCTGACCACCGAGCCCGACCTGCTCATCACCGACGGTGAGGCACTGATTCTCGCCGACACCCCCGCGGTCGGCGCGAAGGGTGCGATCGAGGGCTGGATGCCGTTCCGCAAGGTGTTCGACGTCGTCGCCTCCGGCCGGCGCCATGTCGTCATGGGCGCCAACCAGATCGACCGCTACGGCAACCAGAACCTGTCTGCGTTCGGCCCGCTGCAGCAGCCGACCCGCCAGATGTTCGGCGTCCGCGGCGCCCCGGGCAACACCATCAACCACGCCACCAGCTACTGGGTCGGCAAGCACAACAAGCGCGTGTTCTGCGACAAGGTCGACGTCGTCGCCGGTGTGGGCTGGGACAAGGTCGATCCGGAGAACCCGGCATACAAGTACCTGAACGTGTACCGCGTCGTCACCAACCTCGGCGTCTTCGACTTCGGCGGCCCCGGCCACACCTTCCGCGCGCTGAGCCTGCACCCCGGCGTCACCGCCGACGAGGTCGCGGACAACACCTCCTTCGAGGTCGCGGACCTGGCCGACGCCGGGGTCACCCGCGAACCCACCGCCGAGGAACTGCGGATCATCCGTGAGGTCCTGGATCCGAGGAACCTGCGCGACCGCGAGGTCGCCGCATGAGCACCCCCCATATCGAGACGGCGCTGACGAAGCTGGTCGGGATCGAGCATCCGATCGTGCAGACCGGCATGGGCTGGGTGTCCGGCCCCCGCCTGACCGCGGCCACCTGCAATGCCGGCGGGCTCGGCATCCTGGCGTCCGCGACGATGACCTACGACGAGCTCGAGGCCGCCGTCGCGAAGACGAAGTCGTTGACGGACAAGCCTTTCGGCGTGAACATCCGCGCCGACGCGTCGGACGCCGCGCAGCGCATCGACCTGCTCATCCGCGAAAACGTCAAGGTCGCCTCGTTCGCGCTGGCACCGAAGAAGGATCTGATCGCCAAGCTCAAGGATCACGGCATCGTCGTGATCCCGTCGATCGGCGCCGCCAAGCACGCGGTGAAGGTCGCGTCGTGGGGCGCCGACGCGGTGATCGTCCAGGGCGGCGAGGGTGGCGGCCACACCGGTGGTGTCGCCACGACGCTGCTGCTGCCGTCCGTGCTCGACGCCGTCGACATCCCGGTGGTCGCCGGGGGCGGATTCTTCGACGGCCGCGGGCTCGCGGCGGCGCTGGCGTACGGTGCGGCGGGCGTGGCCATGGGTACCCGGTTTCTGCTCACCAGCGACTCCGCGGTGCCGGATTCGGTGAAGCAGCAGTACCTTTCGCGCGGGCTGCAGGACACCACGGTGTCCGTGAAGGTCGACGGCATGCCGCATCGGGTCCTCAACACGGACCTGGTCGACGCGCTCGAGAAGTCCAGCTATGCGAAGGGACTCGTCGCGGCGACGAAGAACGCGATGAAGTTCAAGTCGATGACCGGCATGAAGTGGTCGACGCTCGTCAAGGACGGGCTGGCCATGAAGCGGTCCGGCGACCGGACGTGGCAGCAGATCATCATGGCCGCGAACACCCCGATGCTGCTCAAGGCCGGACTGGTCGAGGGCAACACCGAAGCCGGGGTGCTGGCGTCCGGTCAGGTGGTCGGCATGATCGACGACCTGCCGAGCTGCCGGGAACTGATCGACCGCATCGTGGCCGAGGCCGTCGAACGCATCGACGCACTGGCTGCGCTGCGCTGATTGCGCAGTACGCGAGTATTCGCAGCACCGGAGCTTCACAGAACCCGAGCGCCGTCCCGCATTTCCGTCGCGGGGCGGCGCTTCGGCGTGCGGGGTACTTCCCAGAGCCACCGTCGTCCGTTAACGTCAAGAATAACGTTCTTGAGAACGAGAACACCATTTCCTGACGAGAGGGCAGCTCGATGACCGACGCGATACCCGCACCGTTCGACCGATTCCGTCTCGACGGCAAGGTCGCGCTGATAACCGGCGGCAGCCGCGGCATGGGCAAGGAGATCGCGCTCGCGTTCGCACAGGCCGGCGCCGACGTCGTCGTCGCGAGCCGCAAGATCGAGAACTGCGAGAAGGTGGTCGCCGAGATCGAGGAGACCACCGGCCGGCGCGCCCTCGCCTATGCCTGCCACATGGGCCACTGGGACGAGATCGAAGGACTCGTCGACGCCGCCTACGCGACCTTCGGACGCATCGACATCCTCGTCAACAACGCCGGTATGTCCCCCGTCTACCGGAACATCGCCGACGTCACCGAGGCGCTGTGGGACAGCGTGCTGGGACTGAATCTCAAAGGGCCGTTCCGGCTCACCCAGCTCGTCGGTCCCCGAATGAAGGAGCAGGGCAGCGGCTCGATCATCAACGTGAGCAGCAGCGGCTCGCTGCACCCTTCCGGCGCGTTCATCCACTACGCCTCCGCCAAGCGCGGTCTCAACGCCATGACCGAGGGTTTCGCCGACCTGCTCGCGCCCGAGGTGCGCGTCAACACCCTCATGCCCGGCCCCTACCGCACGGACATCTCCAATGCCTGGACCCCGGAACAGATCCGCCAGTCGGGTGAGGCCGTGCACCTGAAGCGGATCGGTGAACCCCACGAAATCGTGGGCGCTGCATTGTTTCTCGCGAGCGACGCGTCGAGTTTCACCACCGGGACCATCGTCCGGTCCGACGGCGGATTCCGCTGAACAACAGCGGACACCCGTGCGCAGATCGTTGACCCGCCCCACCGATCGGGATAGGTTGCTCCGGGGTTTTCACACCGTCGACATGGGGGTTCCGGGTGAAGAGACGATTCCTGCGCGGGGCGATCGCGTCGGTGGCCGTCGCCGCCACCACAGCCGCCGCCGCGATCACCGCGACACCGGTTGCCGGCGCCGATCCGTCCGGCGGGACCGACGCTGCCGCCTGGCAGGCCGCGGTCGACGCACCCGACGCGTACCCGAACACCGCCGTCGAATGGGACGTCCCCATCACGATGAGCGACGGCACCGTCCTGCGCGCCAACGTCTTCCGCCCCGCGGACGCGAACGGGACACCGATCGCGGAGCCCACCCCTGTCGTCCTCAACCTCACGCCCTACACCAAGCTGGTCTCGACCCTGGCGACCGTCGTGGGCGACGACCCCACCCTCGCACCGCTGGTCGAGGGACTCGGCGACACGCTGAACTTCGCGGCCCCGTACGACGGGGTCACCGAGCTCGCGAAGACGACCGGCGGCGGACTCGTGCAGGTCTTCGGACTCAACCGCGACCTCGTGCAGAACGGCTACACGCAGGTCATCGTCGACGTCCGCGGCACCGGATTCTCGCAGGGTGAATGGCAGGTCCTCGGCCCGCGCGAACAGCAGGACACCGTCGAGGTCATCGACTGGGTGTCGAAGCAGCCGTGGTCGAACGGCCGCGTCGGCACCAGCGGCGTGTCCTACTCGGCGATCAACCAGTTGCAGGGTGCGGGTCTGCAACCGGACGCGCTCGACGCGATTTTCGCGGTGGAACCCGGTAACGACCTGCTGCGCGACATCGTCGGCACCGGCGGCGCACTCGGTATCGGATTCATGCCGATGTGGCTCGCTCTCGTCAACGGGCTCAAGTGGATCCCGGACGTGCAGGCGCTGCTGCAGGGCAACTTCGACGCGCAGTGGCTGCGCGACCGGATGGCCGACCCCGCCACCAAACTTCCCGAACTCGTCGAGGCGGTCACAGCCCCCACCGTCGAAGGGGTCTCCCCCAACGCACTCGAGGTCGCACAGGAAGGACCGTTCTACCAGGACCGCACCGCGAATCTCGAGTCGATCGAAGTGCCCAGTTTCGTGTACGGGGGCTGGCACGACATCTTCGCCAACAGCGAGCCGGACATCTACAACCGCATCCCGGTCGCGCCGGGCGAGAAGCAGCTGATGATGGGCGACGGCTACCACGTCGTCGCCGGTACCGACTTCGGCAGGCCGGGCTTCCCGCCGAAGCTCGGCACCCTGCAGCGCGCCTGGTTCGACCACTGGCTCAAGGGAATCGACAACGGCATCGAGAACTACGGGCCGGTCACCCTGTTCCAGCAGGGCGGCGGATGGACCACCACCGATCAGTTCCCCCGTGCCGGTGCCGAATTCGAGAAGTTCTATCTGTCCGGCGCCCCGAGCGGCACCGCGGGCCACGCCGCCTTCGACGGAAGCCTCACGCCCGAGGCGCCCTCCGGCACCCAGGATCTGACGATCGCGCCGGGTCTGCGCGGGTTCTGCTCGCGCGAATCGGCCGTCGGCACCGCCGGAATCACGGTGCTGCTCGGTTCGAACTGCACCAAGGACGCCCGCTTCAACGAGGCGGAGGGTCTGACGTTCACCGGCGCCCCGGTCACCGAACCGACCGAGATCTCCGGCGCGATCAACGTGCACCTGAACACCGTCCTCGACGCCCCCGACGGCTTCTGGTCGGTGACCGTGAACGACGTGGCGCCCGACGGCCGTTCGACCGTCCTGACCTCCGGTTCGCTCGTCGCGTCGCTGCGCGCGATCGACGACTCCCGCAGCACCTTCACCCCCGCCGGCGACTACGCCCACGCCGTCCCGTACCTGACGCTCGACACGCGGGAGACCCTCGAGCCCGGTGTGCCCACCCCGCTGGACATCTCGACGGTGCTCACCGACGCGATCCTGCAACCGGGTCACCGGCTCCGGATCGACGTGTACGCGTCGAGCGTGCCGCGGTCGCTGCCACTGGGTCCGATGCTTCACGACAGCGGTCTGAAGCCGCAGCACATCCGGCTCGATCCGTCCGCGCCGAGCTTCGCCACCGTCCCGATCGTGCGGTAGTTCCCCGACCGGCACACGCAGGGACGCGCTCGGGCCGAGCCCGAGCGCGTCCCCCCGGCTCACCGTCGGCCGAGCGACGCGTACAGCGCCGATTCGAATTCGAGGTAGCCACCGAACGAGGTGGGATCACCGAACGGCAGGATCTGGGTCGCCCAGAATCCCCCGTATCCGGACTGTCGATCGATCCAGTAGAACAGGTTGGCGAGCCCCGCCCACCCCAGTGCACCGGCGGGTCGCCCGGTGGGAGCCTGCTCGTTGTTGATCATGAACGGCAGCGACCACGATTTCGAGATCCCGGGGAAGAACTCGGCGTCGTTCGACAGCGACGGGATGACGCCGGGCAGCGGTGTCACGGGAAGTTCCCCGAGATGATTCTGCACGGCCATCGCGACCGTCTCCGGTCGCAGGACCTGCCCGTGTTCACCCTTTCCGTCGTTCAGCCACATCCGGATGAACCGCATGTAGTCACCGACAGTGCCGTACAGGCCGTGACCACCCATGTGCACTTCCGGCGGGGACGGCAGTTCGAAGTCCATCACGGAAAGCGATCCGTCGGAATTGCGGGCGTGCATCCCGGCCAGATCGGCACGGCGCGTGTCGCCGAGTTCGAAGGTCATGCTCTCGATGCCGAGCGGCTCGAAGATCCCGGCAGAGAACACGTCGCCGAGCCGGTTCCCGGTGATCGCCTCGATCACCCGGCCGCACCAGTCGAGGTTGCTGCCGTACTCCCAACGATCCCCGGGGTCGAACAACAGCGGAGTGTCCAGTGCCTGCTTCGTGGCGGTGATGACGCTCGGCTGTCCCTTCTCCTCCGCCAGGCGCCGGTACTTCTCGTTGAAGAAGTCGTAGCCGAATCCGGCGGTGTGGGTGAGCAACATGCGAGTGGTGATGTCGCGACGGGGTTCTCGAAGCACCGGTTCGCCGGAGTCGTCGAACCCCTCGATGACCTGGACGCTTCCCAGCTCCGGAACGTACTTGCCCGCCGGCGCGTCGAGGTCGAGGCGGTTCTGCTCCACCAGCTGCAGTGCCGCGGTCGCGGTGAAGGCCTTCGTCGTCGAGAAGAGCGCGAAGACATCGTCCGTCGTCATCGCCGCGTCCTGGTCGATTCGGCGCTTTCCCGCCGCGCCCTCGTAGACGTTGCCTTCCCGGTCGGTCACCATCGCGACCACTCCCGGCACCGGCGCCTCGGCGGTGACAGTCTTGTTCAGGATCGCATCGACGGATGCGCGAAGTGCTTCGGTCATGATCTGTCGTCCCTTCACGGTGTCGGTGCTCATCGCAGTTCGAATCCCTTGTAGCCGGCAGCGGCGGCCTCGAGCGTCTTCTCCCGATAGGTGCCGACACCGCCGGTGTACGACAGCACCCGGCGCGGCTTGCCCTCGACATTCGAGCCGGTGTACCAGGAGTTCGTCTTCGAGATCAGGTTCGCGGCGGCGGTCTCGTCATGGTGGGCGACCCACGCGGCCTCCCCCTCCTCGGTCGCCTCGATCACGGTGTAGCCGTTCTTCCGCATGTACCGGATGCACTCGTCGATCCACTCGGTCTGCTGCTGCAGGCAGGTGGTCATGTTGCACAGCGCCGCGGACGGTGCGAGGGGAACAGCGGTGGTGAGCATGTTCGGGTAGCCGTGCACCATCAGCCCCATCGTCGTGCGGATGTCCCGCGACCAGTCGTCCTTCAGCGACCGTCCGCCGACACCGCGGATGTCGATGCGGGTCAAGGCGCCGGTGCCCGCGTCGAAACCGGTGGCCAGGATGATCACGTCAAGCTCGTACAGGGTGCCGTCGGCGAGCAGCACCCCTTCGGGCACGATGCGGGAGATCGGGTTCTCGCGCACGCCCACCGCCGTGACGTGGGGTCGGTGGTAGACCTCGAGGTAGCCGGTTTCGAGCGGCACCCGGTGGGTGCCGAACCCGTAGTCCTCGGGGATCAGGAGCCGGCACAGTTCCGGGTCGACCAGCCGCGCCCGCATCTTCTCCCGCACGAACTCGGAGATCTCGTCGCTGACGGCCTCGTCGAAGAACATCTCGGCGAACGACGCCAGCCACAGCTGCAGCGATCCGTTCTCGTAGATCTCCTCGAGCACCTCGCGTCGTTGCTCGGGCGTCAGCTCGTCCCACACGTATCGGAAGTCGTATTCGAAACCGGTGAAGGTGTGCGGCAGCGTGCTGCGGAGTTCCTCGAAGCGGGCCTTGTACGCCGCCACGTCGTCAGCGTTGTACGACGGGTTCTTCATCGGGAGCACATACTGCGGCGTGCGGACGAACACGGTCAGGTCCGCGACCTCGTCGACGATGGTCTGGATGACCTGGATACCCGTGGCACCGGTGCCGATGACGCCGACCCGCTTGCCCGCGATCTCGGCTCCCTCACGCGGCCAGCGCGAGGTGTGGAAGATCTGCCCCGCGAAGTCCTGCTGTCCCGGGAACAGGTCCTGCAGCGGCGCCGAGAGCATGCCGCAGCACGTGATGAGGAACTGCGTGTCCACGACCTCTCCGCTGTCGGTCCGCACGGTCCACCGGCCCGACTTCTCGTCGTATTCGGCGCTCGTGACGGTCGTGGAGAACGAGATGTCCCGGCGAAGGTCGAGCGCATCGGCCACGTAGTGCATCCACCGTTCGATCTCGGGCTGAGCGGGGAACCGCTGGCTCCAACTCCAGTTCTTGTAGAGCTCTTCCGAGAACAGGTACTGGTAGATGTAGGCCTCCGAATCGAAGCGCGCACCGGGGTAACGGTTCCAGTACCACGTCCCCCCCACGTCGGCGGCGGTCTCGAACACGCGGACGTTCAGTCCCTGTTCCCGCAACAGGTGCAGTTGGTAGAGGCCGGCCACCCCCGCGCCGATGATCAGGGCGTCCAGGGTGCGGTGGGCAGTTGGTGTACTGATAGCCATTGTTCGACCCTTTCCTGTGATGTGGATCACGACTACGAACAATGCTTCCGCTGTCCCAGCAGGCCGGACTGTCCCAAGATCGGACAGCCGGGAGGTCGCCAGACTCGGGAAACGAACCGATAATGATGTGACGCAGGTCTCATTTTCGGACAAATCGAATCGCAAGAAGGGTGCATCCATGGTCGACGAGCGCGAGCGACTGCGCATTGCCGCGGCGCGAGCGGACTTCCTCGAATACGGGAGCGCCGGAGCAGCCGGGGTTCCCGACGTCGTTGCCGCCTCGTGGCAGCGCAGCCAGTCCGCCGGCGTCGATTACGCAACGTTCCACGTGGAGTATCACGACGACATCGACTTCGATTCGCGACTGGTACGGTGCGCACGACCGGTCCTCGAGCGACTCTCCGCCGACATCGCGGATGTCCCCGTCGGTATCGCGCTCACCGACGCCCACGCCCGCATCGTCGATCGCCGCGACTGCTCCAATTTCGTCGGCAGGCTGCTCGATCGGGTCGATTTCCTGCCCGGGTTCAGCTACGCAGAACAGGGTGTGGGAACCAACGGCATCGGCACCGTCTTCGAATCCGGTTCTGCGATCAGCATTGTGGGCCCCGAACATTTCAACGACGCACTGGTGCAGTTCGCCTGCACCGGCGCGCCGATTCTGGATCCCATCTCCGGCAGGATCGAAGGCGTCCTCGACGTCAGCATGCTCGCCGAGAGCTGGTCCCCGCTCCTGCACGCCCTGGTCAAGTCCGCAGCCATGGACATAGGCCGCAATCTGCTCCTCGACCGGAACCAGGCGGAGCAGGCGTTGTTCGAAATGTACGTCAAGGCCGATTCGCGTCCGCGTCAAGCGGTCATGGCGATCGGCGAGACCGTGATCATGAACCGGCGCTCACAGAACATGTTCACCCCGGAGGAACAACTCGCGATCCACGAGCACGCGCGTTTCCTCATGACCCGACGCGACCGCAGCGCGGAATCGATTTCGCTGCCTTCGGGCCGGACCGTCCACATCCGCGCCACCAGGATCCTGTGCGGCGACGAGGTTGCGGGAATGGTTCTGCTTCTCGACGACAACACCCCGGACAAGGCCGGCACTCCGGCGGTCGACCGGACGCTTCCCGCGGTCGACGCACCGGACCCCCGAACCACCGCCATCGCATCCGGACTTCACAACCCGCCACCATCGATCACCGAAAGTCGCTGTCCGGCATGGAAACAGGCGTGCGACTCGATCATCGAGTCACTCGGACGACGGGAGAACCTGCTCGTCCTCGGCGAACCCGGGACAGGGAAGTTCACTCTCCTCGCGGAGCTGTTCCATCGGATGTACCCGTCCGGCCGGAGCATCGCGATCGACGCGGACAGCGTGACGCGGCAGGGTGAGCTCACTGCGGTCGACACGACCACCTCGACATTGCTGATCGTCCGGAATCTCGACCGGCTCACCACCTACGGCGTCGACGTTCTCAACGAGTTCTTCGATTCCCTGGATCTCGATACGAGAAACTTCATCGTCGCCGCGACACTGTCGGACACCGGCATCGAGTCCGACCTGCCCTGCAAAGACGTCCTGGCGAACTTCGACCAGTCGGTGACCGTCCCCGCGATCCGGTTCCGATCCGTCGACTTCCCTCGCCTCGTCGACAGGACGCTCCGCGAAATCGCCCCCGAGCGCCGGATCCGACTGAGTCCGGAGGCGATGCGTGTCCTGGGCGCCTACTCGTGGCCACGGAACATGACTCAGCTGCGCGAAGCGCTTCACAGCGCCGTGCTGAAACGTCCGGTCGGTGAGATCCAGGCCGATGATCTCCCCGGCTACTGCCGGTCGACGAGTACTCGCACCCTCAGTGTGCTCGAGGCTGCCGAACGGGACGCGATCGTCGCCGCGCTCCGCGAGTGCGACGGAAACCGCGTCCGCGCCGCAGAAATGCTCGGGATGGCGCGAAGCTCGTTGTACCGCAAGCTCAAGACCTACGGAGTCACGGAGATCTGAGGCGGCAGCCGGGTCACGACTCAACCGAGCCGATCGCCGAGCAGTCCGGCGAGCGCAGCGAGGCACAGTTCGCGCATTTGCACGGTGGTGACGCCAGGGCGGTCCAGCCAGTCGACACACACACTACGCACGAACGCGATCCACCCGCGCACCGCGAGTTCGACGAGTTCGCGGTCTCCGTCGGACGGCGCGAGCGCGTCGACGATGCGCCGCTGCTGCACGTCCAGTTCCGCGTCGACGATGCCGCGGATGCTCGCATCGGCGGAGGCGGCACCGCGGTTGACCGCCAGCACACCCTGCGCGTGCGACTCGATGTATTCCAGATAGGCGTCGAGTCCCGCGGCGATCCGGTCGTGCACCGACAGCGCCGGATCGGGTTCGGTGACGGCGAGCAACCGGTCGGACTCGCGTTGCACGACCGCCGCCATGAAGTCGCGCTTGGTCGGAAAGTAGTGGTACATCAGGCCTCGCGAGACACCGGCGAGCTCCGCGACCTCCTCGATGCGCACGTCCTCGTAGGCGTGCTGCGAGAACAACCGGGCACCGATGTCCAGCAGCTCGGTGCGCCGCTGGTCGGGGCTCAGTCGTCGCCGTGGTGATGCCACGTCGCCAATCTAGCGTCTTGACAGCGCCGGATCCGGGCGTAGCGTGACTACTGTACGTCGGTTCAATAAGAGTTCGAACTGTCCGGGGGACGAACAGATGGCCGTGGCCACATCACACGTGTTCGACACCGAGATCCCGCACCCGCCGTGGCGCCTGCCCGTACTCGGCGACGTGCTGGGAATGTCCGTGAGCACGCCGGTGCAGGATTCGATGGAGTTGCACCGCCGGCTCGGCCCGGTCTTCGAACGTCGGCCGTTCGACCTGCGGTTCGTGTTCGTGTGCTCCGGCGAACTCACCGCCGAACTGTCCGACGACCGCCGCTTCGCCAAACACCTGGCACCCGGAGTCGAAGCGCTGCGCAGCCTGGGCGGGGACGGACTGTTCACCGCATACAACGACGAACCAAACTGGCGCCGCGCGCACGACCTGCTCGCCCCCGCCTTCACGCAGTCGGCCATGCGCTCCTACCACGCGACGATGCTGGATGTGACCGCCGATCTGCTCGCGCACTGGGATCGGCGCGCGGCCGAGGACGGACGCGTGGACGTGGCCGCCGACATGACGAAACTGACCCTCGAGACGATCGGCCGCACCGGATTCAGCTATTCGTTCGCCCCGTTCGAGCGCGACCGTCCGCATCCGTTCGTCGAGGCGATGGTCGGTGGTCTGGCGTTCTCGCAGCGCAGCGCCCTACGGAGGTTGCCGGTCGTCGGGCGGCACCTGTTCCCTCGGCAGAAGCGGCAGTACCTCCTGGATCGCGCGTATCTGCATCGGGTCGTCGACGAGGTGATCCGCGAGAGGCAGGCGTCCGGCGAGACCGGGCACGACGATCTGCTCGAACTCATGCTGCGGGCGGCGCGGGAGAACGACCCGAACCGGATCGACGACGAGAACATCCGCAACCAGGTTCTCACCTTCCTGGTCGCCGGCCACGAAACCACTTCCGGTGCACTGTCGTTCGCGCTGTATTACCTGATGCGCAACCCCGAGGTGTTCGCCCGCGCGCGGGCCGAGGTCGACGCGGTGTGGGGCGAGGACGTTCCGGCCTTCGAACAGGTCGCGAAGCTGCGGTACGTGCGGCGGGTGCTCGACGAGGCACTGCGGCTGTGGCCGACCGCGCCCGGGTACGCCCGCGAGGCACGCGAGGACACGACGCTGGGCGGACGGTACCGGCTGCGCAAGGGCGACTGGGTTCTCGTGCTGCTCCCGGCGGTGCACCGCGATCCCGAGGTGTGGGGCCCCGATGCCGAGACGTTCGATCCGGATCGTTTTCTGCCGGAACGGGTTCGAGCCCGGCCGGGGCACGTGTACAAGCCGTTCGGCACGGGCGAGCGTGCCTGCATCGGGCGGCAGTTCGCCCTGCACGAGGCCACCCTGGTCCTGGGAAGCCTGTTGCGGCGCTTCGATTTCGACCTCGATCCGAGTTATCGGCTGCGGGTCGCCGAGCGGCTCACCCTGATGCCGCGGGACCTGTGTCCCACGGTGTCGGTGCGCGCCCGCTGAGCTCGCTACCCGGCCAGCGGCGAGTCAGCCGCGCGCCGCGATGCGCGCCTGCACCTCGGGGCGCCGCAACGGCGGGACGCTCGCCGGGGGTTGCCGTCGCTCCGGCAGGGCCGCGAGCAGTCGCGTGGTGGTCGCGGCGACCTCCGCGACCGCCTGTTCGAACGGTTCCCGGGTCGCGTCGGACAGCTTGTGGATGCCGCTGACCTTACGCACGTATTGGCGCGCGGCGGCTTCGATCTCCTCCGCCGTGGCAGCAGGTTCGAGTCCGCGGAGTTCGGTGATGTTCCGGCACATGGCTCCGAGGGTAGTACCGCCGCCCGACACCACCGCGCAAAATACGGGCGTATGCCCCACATCCCCCGTAGGGTCGACCCGACCACTTTCGGAAGGGAGCCGAATGAGAGTCCGACGCGTGAGCGCCGCCGTGGCCGTGCTGTCCGCCGCGGCGATCGCCCTGACCACTCCGGGAGTCGCGGGTGCCGCGGCGACGGCGGATGTCGTCCCGGGACGCACCCGGATCAAGGTGACCGTGCACGGGGTGCCGGTGCATCCGGAAAGCTGCCGGGTCGACCCCGATGCGGACGGGAACACCCAGAGCCTGCCGCTGGAACCGTCCGGCACGATGGTCGCGCACAACGTCGCGCCCGGTCCCCGCCGCGTTCTGGTGTGGTGCCCCGACGGCGGCGTCATCTACCAGAACATCGTCCACGTGCTGCCCGCCGATCCGCTGGCCGATGCCGCCGACATCGTGTTCCGCACCGCCGGCAGCAGCGACCGCGTCACCGACCCGACACTGCGGTAACACCGGGCAGGTGTCCGTCCCGGCCCCCCCTGTCGGCCGGGACGGACACCTGCTCCGCGTCAGGCCTCGAGGCGCTCGATGATGGTGACGTTGGCGGTGCCGCCGCCCTCGCAGATGGTGAGCAGGCCGTAGCGGCCGCCGATGCGCTCGAGCTCGTTGAGCAGCGTCGCCATCAGCTTGGTGCCGGTCGCGCCGAGCGGGTGGCCGAGGGCGATGGCGCCGCCGTTGACGTTGACCTTGGCCGGGTCGGCGCCGATCTCCTTGATCCACGCGAGCACGACGGGCGCGAACGCCTCGTTGATCTCGACCAGGTCGATGTCGTCGATCGTCAGACCGGCCTTCTCGAGGGCGTACTGCGTCGCCGGGATCGGGGCGGTGAGCATGAAGATCGGGTCGTCGCCGCGGGCGCTGAGGTGATGGATGCGGGCGCGGGGCTTCAGGTTGTGCTTCTTCACCGCCTCGTCGGACGCGAGCAGTAGTGCGGATGCGCCGTCGGAGATCTGGCTCGCGACCGCCGCGGTGAGGCGGCCACCCTCGACGAGCGGCTGCAGGCCCGCCATCTTCTCGAGGCTGGTCTCACGCGGGCCCTCGTCGACGGTCGCGTCGCCGAGCGGCACGACCTCGTTGTCGAAGCGGCCGGCGGCGATCGCGGCCTTCGCGCGTTCGTGGCTCTGCAGCGCCCACTTCTCGAGTTCCTCGCGGCTGAGGTCCCACTTCTCGGCGATCATCTCGGCGCCCTTGAACTGGGACACCTCGTCGCTGCCGTAGCGCTCGGTCCAGCCCTTCGACCCGCCGAAGGGGGTGTCGAACCCGTACTGCTGACCGGCGGTCATCGCCGACGAGATCGGGATCTGCGACATGTTCTGCACGCCACCGGCGATGATCAGGTCCGCGGTGTTGCTCAGGATGGCCTGGGCACCGAAGTGGATCGCCTGCTGGCTCGAGCCGCACTGGCGGTCGACGGTGACGCCGGGGACGTGCTGCGGGTAGCCCGCGGCGAGCCACGCAGTGCGGGCGATGTTGCCGGCCTGCCCGCCGATGGCGTCGACGCAGCCGAACACGACGTCGTCGACGTCGGCGGGGTCGATGCCGGTGCGTTCGACGACCGCCTTGATCACGTGGGCGCCCAGGTCGGCGGGGTGCACTCCGGCGAGGCTGCCGTTCTTCTTGCCGATCGGGGTGCGCACCGCGTCGACGATGTATGCCTCGGTCATGTTTGCTCCTATGAGGATTCGGGTCTCGACAGGCCGTCGAGGACGATGCTGAGGTACTGCTGGGCCACGCGGTCGGCGGTGAGGGTCCCGCCGGGCCTGTACCAGCGCACCGCGACCCACACGGTGTCGCGCAGGAACCGGAAGACCAGTTCGACGTCGAGTTCGGGGCGGAAGCTGCCGTCCTCGATGCCGCGTTCGATGACACCGACCCAGAGGTCGCGGAATTCGGTGTTCAGTTCGGCGATGTACGCGAAGCGTTCGTTGCCGACGAGGTGCTTGGCCTCGTCCTGATAGATCGCGACCGCCGAGTGGGATCGGTCGATCGACTCGTAGGACGCCGTGATGAGTCCTTCGAGGGTCGCGCGGGAGTCGAGTCCGGCGGCGACGATCTTGCGGTAGCGGCCGAACAGGTCGTCGAGGAACCCGCGGAGGATCTCGTCGACCATCGATTCCTTCGAATCGAAGTGGTGGTAGAGGCTGCCGGACAGGATGCCCGCCGCATCGGCGATGTCACGGACTGTGGTCGCGCGCACGCCTCGGGAGGCGAACAGGTCGGCTGCGATGGCGAGCAGTTCGGCACGGCGTCCGGACTTACCGGCGGCATCGTCACGGGGTGGAGTCATGGATGCATCCTTTCAAGGCCGCGGTGTGCCTTTGTGGCGGCCAGGGGCGCCACATCCTGATCGAACTGCTCGGCGGACCCGCCTATGTCATCGGAACGTCGATGGGCGCCCGCGTCGCGCAGGAGCTCGCGCTGGCCCGGCCGGACCTGG
>NZ_JBSFRH010000018.1:0-110893 GCF_053589135.1 Rhodococcus sp. NPDC003382 | reverse complement strand
CCACCAGCATCGAAGGAGACCCGCCCTCATCGGCGGAGCCACACGGGTGAGCACTTTCGGTGAGCAGGACTGAGCAGGATCAATGAGCGCCATCATCCCAGCCAGAGCGCTGGTTTCCATGCGCCGGAATGCCGCCGGTGTCCTTGAGCAGCCGCGCCAGGTGCAGCAGATTCCACGTCATGAATGTCGTGTTGCGGTTGGTGAAGTCGTTCTCCGGCCCGCCTGAGCCTGGATCCAGATAGGACGGACCCGGGCCGGCCTCCCCGATCCAGCCGGCGTCGGCCTGCGGCGGGATGGTGTATCCGATGTGCTGCAGGGAGTACAGAATGTTGCTGGCGCAATGTTTGACGCCGTCTTCGTTGCCGGTGATCAGGCAACCGCCGACCCGTCCGTAGTACAGATATTGTCCGGCGTCGTTGAGCAGGTGGGAGCCGCCGTAGAGCCGCTCGATCACCTGCTTGGTGATCGAGCTGTTGTCGCCCAACCAGATCGGACCGGCGAGCACGAGGATGTCGGCGGCGAGCACCTTCTCGAAGATCTGTGGCCACTCGTCGCTTGCCCAGCCGTGTTCGGTCATGTCGGGCCACACCCCGGTGGCGATGTCGTGGTCGACGGGTCGGATCACTTCGACCGAGACTCCTTGGACGTTCATGATGGCGGTGCTGACATCGATCAGCCCCTGGGTGTTGCTCACTTCGGGTGAGCGTTTGAGAGTGCAGTTGAGGTAGAGGGCACGCAAGTCGTCGTAGCGTGGTTGCGCGTCGGTCATGGCAACTCCCGTCCAGCCGGAGTCAACCGCGCGACGGGAAGTCAGCGGCGCGCTGCCGGCACCGCGCTGGTGTCTCGGCCGTCGGCGGCTGCGGTCAAGCTCTATTGCAGCACAATATTTTCGAGGTATTTCGAAGTTCGAAGAGCAACGAACGTCGGACAGCAGGACGGTTGTCTGCCGGCCCCCGCAGGCGAATCATGGAATCTGCGGTGGCCGAGGCTGCCGGCCGCCGGCGATGCCGGTGGTGGACGGTTGCTGCCAGGCCATCGAGAACAGCTCGGTGAGGCAGTTGTGATGTTCATTCAGGTGTGGCAGGGCGCGGTGCGTGATCGGGACGCGCTACTGGACTGCATGGAACGGTGGACCCGCGAATTTCGACCGGAGGCACACGGATACTTGGGCAGCACTTCGGGTTTCAGTGACGACGGTACCTGGGTCTCCGTCGTGCGATTCGAGTCCGAGGAGATGGCCCGCCGCAACAGCGAGCGCCCGGAACAGGGTGAGTGGTGGGCAGAGGTCGAGCGGTGCTTCGACGGCCCGATCACGGTCCACGATTGCCGGGACGTCGACACGTGGATGGGCGGCGGATCGGACGAGGCAGGTTTCGTGCAGGTGATGGAGGGCCATTGCGACGACCTGCCGCGGATGCGGGAGGTGCTCGCGGAAGGGGCCGATCGGGTGCACGAACTGCGCCCGGAGATCCTCGGTGGGACGCTCGCGGCGTACGGCGACGACGGCTACGTCGAAACCGTGTACTTCTCGTCCGAGGAAGAGGCCCGCGCACACGAGCGGATCGAGATTCCCGACGATCTGCGGCCGTTGTTCGAGGAGGAGATGCGGTTGCTGGGCGACGTGCACTACTACGACCTGCACGCGCCGATCCTGACGTCCGCCGGTAGGTGACGGATGGACTTCGGCCCGAGCGGCGATTGCACGCTCGGGCCGAAGGGTTTCAGGGACGCGGCCGGGGAGTGGGGCGCGGCATCGCCTTCGTCAGACGCGGAGCCCATCCGTGCGACGGCCAGCGCTTGAGACCCAACCGATCCGGGGTCACCCGGGTGTCGACGAACATCTTCTCGAGTTCCGGATCGGACTCCCCGAGGAAGCGATACAGGATCGTGCCGCCGTTCTCCTCGGTGCGCGAGGCGGCTTCCCAGCCCGTCGCTCGGTATGCGCCGCGGACGATGTTGTCGGCGACCACGAGTATCGGCAGTCCGTCGACACGGCGTGCTGCGGTGCCGGCCGGCCACGGCCGATCGGCGAGATCCCGGACCTGCTCCGGCGATGCCGATTTCGCCTCCGTGATCCGCAGGACGACGCACGGCGTCGGCAACTCCGGTGCAGCCTTCGCCGAGTACTGGCGGACGAGTTCGGCGATCGGTCGCGCAACCCGATCCGCCTCCGAGTCGCCGGTGGTCCCGGCAAGGTTCGTCAGTACGAATTCACCGCGATGCGATTCGAGCAGACCCAGCGCGGCGACCACCGCCTGCGCGGTTGCGCCGGCGGCGTGATCGCCGTCCGCGGCGGGAAGCAGATGGTCGGCGACGACGAAATGCTCCACCGCGTATCCCGAGTCGTACACGCCACGGACGCGGCGCAGCGCCGCGTCGATCTCGGGGGTGCTCTGGGGTGCGCTCTCGCCCGCAGCGGTGAGCTTGTGCGTCTCACCGAGCGCCGCCCAGGTGAGCGCGAAGATGCGGTTTCCGCGACCGCTGCCGATGTGCAGCACGGTGCGGTCCCGAGGGTCGAACAGCGCGTACACGTAGGCGCCGAGCTGATCGACGACGGTGGCCGGCAGCGGATCGGGAGTCGGGGTGCGGTCGTCGACCTCGGTGACGATCGCCCGCAGGACGGTCAGCCGCAGCGCCACCGGGACGGTTCCTGCGGAACCTCCGAACAGCTCCCGGTTCGCGGCGTCGACGGAACCGAAGGTGCGTCCGATGTTGCGGCTGAGGGCACCGAGTGCGTGGGTGAACTCCGTGAGCCGCTGCCGAGGGTCGTCCGCCGTCTCGGGCAGCTCGTTGCTGGTCAGAAACATCTGGATCTCGGGCGATTCCAGAAGCGTCTGGGCGATGTTCGGAGGAACTGTCCACACGGTGCGCATGAGGCGACTCTAGGCCAGACAACGGCCCCAGACCCCGCACCGCGCGCATCGTCCTCGATCGTCCCGTGTCGCGGCTACGCTCGTCGATCATGGACGGGGTCCGACTCCGCGGCAGGTCCGCGTCGCGGTTGCTGCGTGACGCGAGCGCCTCGTCGCGCATCGAAGGTTTGGTGATCGTTGCCGTCACGACGATCCTGCTGGTGCGTCTGTACCTGCATCTGACGGGGTATCCGCAGGTCGGGGGCGCGACCCTGCACATCGCGCATTCGCTGTGGGGCGGGTTGCTGATGGTCGTGGCATTGTGCGGGCTGCTCACCTATCTCGGGCGCACCCCGCACGCGTTCGGGATCGTCGCCGGAGGCATCGGCTTCGGGTTGTTCCTCGACGAGATCGGCAAGTTCCTCACCAAGACGAACGACTACTTCTACCGGCCCTCCGTCGCGATCATGTACGTCGTGGTGCTGCTTCTGCTGCTCGCCAACCGTGCGATCCACGGGTTCCGGCCGGTCACGGCCCGGGAGGATCTGGCGAACGCCGCCTCGACCGCGGTGGACGGGGTGATGCGCGGGCTCACATCCGCCGAGCGGGCCCGCGCGACCGCGCAGTTGAGGTCCGCGCGGGCAGGTGGCGCGGACCCGGAAGCGGCCGACGAGATCGAGCGGTTGCTGGCCCGCTGCCGCGACCGCGACGACCGTCGGTCGCGGGTCGGTGCCGGCGTGAAACGGATGGTGCCGCCCGCCCTGCGCGGGGATCGTGGCACGTGGGCCGCGGCGGTGACACTGACAGTCTTCTCCGGGCTGATGCTCGTCCACGCGGTGGTCACCCTCGCCGACGATCTGAACGGCAGCGACCGCGACCTCACGGTGTGGTTCCAGTTCGTGGGGGTCACGGTGACGACGCTGCTGTGCGTGGTGGGGTTGACCGGGCTGTGGGGGCGCCGCGGGTGGGCGTTGCGGGTCTTCAGCGCGGCGGCCCTGATCACGGTGCTGTTCGTCGAGGTCGTCGACTTCGCGGTCGCGGAGTTCGGGGCCCTGCTCAATGTTGCCGTGGGTGCCGCGGCCCTGGCCGTGTTCTCGAATCGGCTCGCCGGCCGGGACCGTGACGAACCGATTGTTCCGGCCGTGTGAACAGGGAGTGGTTTCGAATCGAGCGCCGAGGCCACTTACGTGCCGTTCGTCGCTTACGGTAGACACCGTGAGCATGCCAGCCCCTGATGCCGCGAGCACTGCGGCGAGCAGCGCATCGACCTGGCCCGCGATTCTGACGTGGCGGGCGGTCGATGCGCCGCGTATGGAATCGGTCCGTGTGCAGTTGAGCGGTAGTCGCATCAAGTCGTCCGGCCGTATCGTCGGGGGTGCGTGCGCCGAGCATCCGGCCTTCAGTGCGTCCTACGACCTCGTGACCGACGAGAACGGTGTCACCCGCAGGTTGTCGGTGCGCACGACGCTGGCCTCGGGTGAGAAGCACATGTCGATCAGCCGGTCCGGTGAGGGAATCTGGATGGTCGACAACGGGACGCAGCATCAGCGGTCTGCGTTCGGTGGTGCACTCGACGTCGACGTGATCCTCAGCCCGTTCTTCAATGCGCTGCCGATCCGGCGGTACGCATTGCAGTCCGGCGCGGACGATCTCGAGGTTCCCGTCGTGTACGTGAACCTGCTCGATCTCAGCGTCGAGGAGGCGACGCTCATCTACAGCAGCGCCGCCGACGGCATCCACGTCATGTCACCTGTATCGAGTTCGACCGTCACGGTCGACGCGGACGGTTTCGTCGTCGACTATCACGGGCTCGCCGAACGCATCTGATCGTCCGGTGTGCCCTCGACGGCCAGGGCGAGCGCGAGCGCCGTGGACTCGCCGGGATGGCTGCCGTGTCCGCCGGGCCCGCTCGTCAGTCCGACGACCTGCAGGCCGACGGGGTGATCGTGGCCGTCCGGGGCCGGTACGGACAGTGCAGGGACCCCGAGCACGTTGAACGGGATGCAGCGCTGCAGCAGGGGAGCACGCAGCTCGGCGGGGTCGCTGTCCACCGGCGCCGACCGCACCCCGGTGGTGACGGTGAGCAGGGCGTCGAGTCGTTCGGTTCGGCGCAGTCGCCGCAGCACCTCGCCGCGCAGGCGTTCGGCCGCGCGCAGCGCCCGCAGGTATTCGGAGGCGGGCCGGTCGGCCTGCGCGGCCAGAAGCGCCGCCGTCGGCGGGCAATACCTGCCGGGGCCGTCCTCGAACCACCGTTGATGCGTTTCGTACGCCTCGGATCCGGTGACGATCGGATACGCCGCGAGCATCTCGTCCGTCTCGGGCAGTGTCGTCTCCACGACCTCGGCGCCGAGATCGCGGAGGGTGCGGCAGGCGGTGTCGAGCGCCGCGGCGACCTCGGCGTCGTCGATGTCCCAGATGCCGCCGCGCAGTACGCCCACGCGCAGTCCCGACACCGGGGTGCGCAGGTGCGCGACCCCGGGCAGCGCACCCCACGCCAGCCCGGCGTCGAGGACGTCGCCGGTGAGCAGGCCGATGTGGTCGAACGTGGTGGACAGCGGGAACACGCCGTCCAACGGCAGAGCGCCGCTGCTCGGCTTGAGCCCGACGATCCCGCACAGCGCAGCGGGTGTGCGGACACTGCACCCGGTGTCGGTGCCGAGCGCGAGCGGCACGATGCCCCTGCCGACCAGCACCGCCGAGCCCGACGACGAACCGCCGCTGATCAGCGCCGGATCGTGCGGGTGCGAGGCCGGACCGTCCGCGTTGACCAGACCGGTGGGGCCGTATGCGAACTCGTGCAGGTGCGTCTTGGCGACGACGATCGCCCCGGCTTCCCGCAGTTGCTCGACGATCCGGGCGTCCCGACGGGCCGGGGGTGCGTCGGCGAGGACGGCGCTGCCGCAGCGTGTCGGCATTCCCGCGACGTCGATGTTGTCCTTGATCGCGACGGCGACGCCGTGCAGCGGGCCGATCCAGCTGCCGGCGTCGAGCTCCGCGTCGGCGCGGGCCGCGGATTCGAGCGCGGCCGCGTCGTTGCGGGCGGCGACGATGTTGCCCCAGGGCGTGCCGTCGAGGGCGTCGAGTTCGGTGAGGACCTGCCGGACGTGGTCGGTCGCGGTGAGGTCGCGCTTGGCCAGGGCCGACGCGGTGTCGCGCAGATTCACGACGTCCACACCCCGCCGCGACGCCCGGCGTCGCGCAGCTGCTCGATCCAGTTTTCGTCGCCGGGAACGATCCCGGTGATGGGCTTGCGTTCGCGCTGCTCGTAGCGCAGCCGGGCCGCGTGGCCCGCGGACGTGAGGTCGCCGGTGCGGCCGTCGGCGAGCTGCTCGCGGGCGGTGCGCAGCACCTCGAGGGTTTCGTCGAGCGCCGCGAGCAGGGCGGTCGCGTTGCCCTCGCACATCGCGTCGACGAGCGCGGGTGCGGTCCCGGCGATGCGCGTGCCGTCGCGGAAGGAACCGGCCGCCAGCGCCAGCGCGAGGTCGCCGCCACCGGCCCCGGCGAGGGCGAGGGCTTCGGCGAGGATGTGCGGCAGATGCGAGATCCGCGCGACCGCCGCGTCGTGTTCCCCGGACTCGGCGGGCACGACCACCGAACCGCAGTCGAGGGCGAGTCCGGCGACCTGTTGCCATACGTCGGCGTCGGCTCCGTCGTCGACGGTCACCACCCACACGGCGTCGCGGAAGAGATCGGCGGTACCGGCGTCCCATCCGGATTCGGCGGTCCCGGCCATGGGATGCCCGCCGACGAAGCGTGCGGACAGTCCCCGTGCCGAGACCGCCGCGGCGACCGCGGACTTCACGCTCACCACGTCGGTCAGGGCGACGTTCGGGGCGTGCTCGGCGACCGCGGCGAGTACCGAGTCGACCACAGGCATCGGCACCGCGACGACGACCAGCGCGTCGGAAGCGGCCGCGCGGCGCAGCACCGTGGGCAGGTCGGTGGAGGCGTCGAAGCCGTCGGCGATCGCGGCGTCGACGGCACCGGACGAACGGTTGTATCCCCAGGCTTCGCGGCCCGCGGCGACGGCGGCACGCAGCAGCGAACCGCCGATCAGGCCGAGGCCGAGCACGCAGACGGGCGGGGCGGAAACTGCACTGGACACCGCATCAGGTTGGCACATTCGCCATCGGACTTCATTCACGGGACCGGGCCGACTACCGTTGCGCGCATGGCTGCACAGCGTGTAGGGGACAAGAGCCCTTCGGTGACAACATCCGGGGCATCCGGTGCTTCGTCGGAGGACCTGGACGGCTTCGCCGTCGCTGTCACGCGGGAGGAAGGCCGGTGGAAGTGCCGGGCCCTGACTTCTGCTGCGTTGACGAGTTTGGCGACGGCGGAGACGGAGCTGCGTGAGCTGCGGAGCTCCGGCGCGGTCTTCGGTCTGCTCAACGTGGACGACGAGTTCTTCGTGATTGTGCGTCCGGCTCCGGCGGGGACGCAGTTGCTGTTGTCCGACGCGACGATGGCGGTGGACTACGACATCGCCGCCGACGTGCTCGAGGCACTCAACATCGAGATTCCCGACATCGACCCGGACGAGCTGGACGAGGTCGAGCCGTGGGAAGAGGGGGACCTGGCGATCCTCGCCGACATGGGTCTGCCCGAGCCGGTCCTGGCGGTGATCCTGTCGGAGACGGAGCTGTATCCGGACGAGCAGATCGAGGAGATCGCGCAGCGCTGCGGGTTCGACGACGTGTTGTCCTCCACCTTGGACAAGCTGCAGAAGTAGATGGGTCTGCGGGACGACGAGGAACTGATCCGGGTCGCGCTCGAGGCCGCGAAAACGGCATCCGCCGGGGACGTCCCGGTGGGTGCGGTGGTCTTCGCGGCCGACGGCACCGAGCTGGCGCGGGCGGCGAACTCGCGGGAGGCGACCGGTGATCCGACCGCCCACGCCGAGATTCTCGCGTTGCGGGAGGCCGCGCGTGTGTACGGCGACGGGTGGCGGCTCGAGGGCGCGACCCTGGCCGTGACGCTCGAGCCGTGCACGATGTGCGCGGGCGCGATCGTGCTCGCCCGGGTCGGCCGGGTCGTGTTCGGGGCGTGGGAACCGAAGACCGGCGCGGTCGGGTCGCTGTGGGACGTGGTGCGCGACCGTCGCCTCACACATCGGCCCGCGGTGCGCGGTGGTGTTCTCGAGGCCGAATGCGCGGGGGTCCTCGAGGACTTCTTCCGCACCCACCGAGACCTTGCCTAGGGCTCTGACCAGCCGATTTCAACTCAGCGACGCGATCCGGTAAAGTCTTTTAGCGGTGGCGTGTCCGAGCGGCCTAAGGAGCACGCCTCGAAAGCGTGTGACGGGTAACCCCCGTCCGAGGGTTCAAATCCCTCCGCCACCGCCAAGAGTCCCTCACTTGCTCACGCAGGTGGGGGACTTTTTTCGTCCCGTCAGTGCGGGAGGGAATCGGCTTCGGGCACAGATCGGGCACTGTCTCGCGCACGGGTACGCGGCAGGAGCCAGGGGCGGCACACCAATACGAGCAGCGCGATCTCCACCGGTGCCCCGACGTAGTACATCAGTTCGGCACCCGCGCGAGCCTGTTCGACGGGCACACCGTCGGGTGGATCGGCATAGATGACCTTCGCGAGGATGTTGTGCGCTGCGATCGCCAGTACGAGCGCCCCGGCGCGCCACGGTGGTGAGGCGCGGTGCGGGGCGGGATCCGGTCCACCCAGCACGGCGAAGGTGAAGAGATACCCGGCGGCCAGGACGTGCGCGTGCACCAGGACATGGAGTGCCGGTTCGGTGTGCGTCGCCGCGTACAGGCCGGTGCGGTAGAGCACCCACAGCCCGCCGATGTCGAGTACGCCGGCGACGAACGGGTTGGTCGGTACCGCGAACGGGGGCGATGCCAACGCCCGTGCCAGGAGCCGGGCCGCGGGAACGGGGAGTAGTCGCAGAGCAAGGGTGACCGGTGCCGCCAGCACGAGGAGCAGTGGACCGAGCATGCCCAGAAGGACATGCGCGGCCATGTGGGCGACGAAGTCGTCGTGGGCGCGATCGGCGATGGGACCGACGAGTGCCACGCCCACCGAGGCCCATCCGGCAACCCACGCCGACGTCCGTTTCACCGGCCAGCAGACCTCGCGGCGCCGCAGTCGGCGGACGGCGAGCAGATAGGCGGCGACCGCGCCGACAACCAGCAGGACGGTGACCCACTCGCCCGGACCGAGGAGTGCGCTGCCCGCTTGGTGCTGGTGCTGGTTCATTCGTCAGGGGTGGACGTCGGCCCGGCGGGTGCGTCGTGCAGTCACGACCCACAACGCGATGCCGGCGGCCAGGAGAAGGGCGGCGACGATGTTCCATACGAGGTCGTAGGGCGTCAGGTTCACGTCGTAGCGGATCTGGTGGAGACCCAGCACCTTGTGTTGGAACAGGCCGTCGTAGAGCTGGAAGAACCCGGCTCCGGTCAGCCAGCCGGCGGCGAAGGCCGAAACTCGGAAGGTGCCGTCGCGCGCCAGCCCGAAGACCAGCATCAGGGCTGCGACGGTCGCGAACCAGCTGAACGCGTGGAAGAGCCCGTCCGAGACAAGTCCCGCATCGGAGGTGGACTTGTCGTAGAAGTGGTGCCAGTGCAGCAGCTGGTGGAAGACCGCCTCGTCGAGGAACGCCACGGTACCGAGTCCGAGCAGAATCCCGGCGACGATGTTGCGGCCGTGCTGTGTAGGGCGACGTGCCTGGGAGTCCATGCGGATTCACTCGCCTTCCGTTCATGCCGTAGGAGAGTCGGTACCCACACGGGTCGTTCCGAAACGAGTCGGGATTGTCCGTACGGGTTGATTCGTTGAGCCGGCGATCCGTTACGGAACCTCGCCACCGCTA
This sequence comes from Rhodococcus sp. NPDC003382, assembly GCF_053589135.1. Lineage (NCBI taxonomy): Bacteria > Bacillati > Actinomycetota > Actinomycetes > Mycobacteriales > Nocardiaceae > Rhodococcus > Rhodococcus sp. NPDC003382. Next base: position 101,215 of record NZ_JBSFRH010000018.1, on the reverse strand, counting down.
GCATCCGCAACCGGTTCCCGCATCCATCGACGCCGGTGCTCGCGCAGCTCGGTCTCGCGGCGGGCCCGGTAGTGCGCCAACGCCGCCGACAACAGATCACCGAGGTGATGGCGGTGATTGACCCGCGGTCTCTGCTCGGGATCGATGTGCGGCGGCGGGATCCATTCGGTACGCCCCGGGTGCTCGGAGTCGGCCGACGCGACGCGTGTTTCCCAGCCACCGGGCCCGTCGTGCACAAAAGCATGACACGCGTCGCAGGCCAGGTCCTCGTTGGTGATGTCGGTGGCTCCACCGTCCCTCCACTCTCTGATGTGGTGCACCGCGGTGAGTGTCGCGGGGGCGTCGCAGCCGGGGCGGGTGCAGCCACCGGAGGCGGCGATCAACGCCAGCCGTTGATCGGCCGAGGCGAGTCGTTTCGCGCGACCGAGGTGCAGGGGCCGCCCGTGGTGATCGAAGACCGCCAGCACCGGATGCGCGGTCTCGGCCATCCGCAGCGCGTCCCGGATCGGCACCAACCCACCGGAGGCGGTGGTCACGACGCCGGACTCTTCCTCGAGCTGTTTGACGGTCATGGTCAGGATCGCGGTCACCGGCAATCCTCGGTGGCTGCCGAGCACACCCGCCGACAACATCTGCCGCAGGGCGACTTTCAACGCGTCGTGGTTACGCTGCACCGCGGTGCGGGTGTCGCGGGCCGCGGCCTTCGCGAGCGCGTCGCGGTCGAGGGTCTCGGATTCGACGTCACCGGAGGGTGATTCGGGGTCGTCCGGGTTGTTCATGCCGGGCCGGGCGAGTTTCGCCAGCACCGGTTCGAGCAGCGCCCGGGTCTCGGGATCGAGGAGCCCGGAGATCGGCGTCATGAGGTCGACGCCTTGTTTGCCGATCCGCAGACCGCGGCGCCGCTTGCGTTCCTTCTCGTCGGGCACGTCCCCGTCCGGATTCAGGTACGCGAGCAGATGCGCCCCGATCTTGGCGACTTCCTCGGGCGTCACCGAGCAGGCCGCGTCCGCGAGGATCTGCTCGGCGACGGTGATCTCGTCGAACCCGACCCCGTGCGGCACCTTCCGCATCACCTTCGCCACGGCCGCGACATGATCCGGTCCGATCGCGCCAGAGCGCGCCGCGGCAGCGGTGGCGGGCAGTTCCGGTTCCAGGTCCTCGCCGTCGAGGGAATGCCAGGTGCCGACCTTCTTCGCGCCCTTGACCCGCCGGGCCGCGTCCGCGGCGGAGATCCGCAGCATGCCGATGAGGAAGTCGTTGATCGAGCGGCACCCGAGGTCCTCCGGGACCCGTCGTTCGACGGCCTCGACGATCGCCCGGTGCCCGACGGCAGTGGCCTTGCGCAGGACGGTTTCGAAGCGCTGGAAGAACTCGACCAGCTCGTCGTTCGACAAGCCGGTGAGGTTGTCTTCGAGCAGGCCGTCGACAGCCTCGTCGAGGGCGGACAGCCGCGCCCCGACCTCGCCTTCTCGCACCCCCATCGAAAGCATGTTCGAACTATATCGAGGGGGTCCGACAAGTAGCGGGGAAGCTGAGGCTGCGGCGCCGCGGTGGAGTGCTAACCGCAGCGCCATTTGGTAAATGTGTTGTTCGGATCCTCGGGCCTCACTCCGGTGGAGTGGGCGAAGGTGCTCGGCGTCGGACTGACGGTCTTCTTCGTCGCCGAAGCGGAGAAGTGGGCAATTCGTCGCATCCACGCCGGACGTGAGGGGGGCTGTAGAAGCTATGGAGACGTCATCCCTTCGGCACATCCTGGTCGCCACCGACCTGTCCGACGGTGCGACGCACGCGGTCCGCCGCGCCGCGCAGCTCGCCCGCGAGCATCACGCACAGCTCACCGCGGTGTATGTGCCGGCCTCGGCCGCTCCGGAAAAGCTGCGGCGGGCGAATGCACTCCTGGCGGAGCATCTGCACCGATGCGTCGGCGACACAGCGGTCAATGACACACCGGTCAATGACACAGCGGTCGGGGACACGCAGGTCGACGGCGTGGTCCGGGCCGGTGACATCGTCTCCGTCGTCGGCGCCGTCGCCGGTGAGTGCGACGCCGACCTCCTGGTCGTCGGCGCGCACGGTGGGCGGTTTCCCATCGCGTTGCTGGGAAGCACCGCCGAACGACTCGTCGGAACCAGCGCCACGCCGGTGCTGGTGGTCCGGAATCCGTCCGACGGCCCCTACCGGACCGTTCTCCTGGCCGTGGACACCACTCCCGCATCCACAGCGGCCGCCCGCGTCGCGGCAGCATGGACACCCGACGCCGACCACATCCTCGTGCACGTGTCGGTCGTCATGGGCGAACAGCTGATGCGAATGCACGGCGCCGACGACGTGGGATTGGCGCAGCTGCGGCACGTGAGCACCGAGCAGGCCCGCTCCCACCTCGACGACTTCGCCTCGACGCTGATCCCCGAACCTGCCGACAGCCGCATCGAATCCGGTCATGCCGCCACGAGAATCCCGGAAATCGCCGACGAGTACCGCGCCGAGCTGATCGTCGTCGGGACCGGGGAGCGTTCCGCACTCGAATACGCGATGCTCGGCAGCGTCGCCCAGCACGTACTGCGCTTTGCCGGCACGGATGTCCTGGTGATGCCGGACGGCGGATCGAGCTCGAAATCGGCTGTATGAGTTTCCACTCGCAGGGGTAGCCGCAGCGGTACCTTCCTCCAAGGAGAGGAGTTGCCATGACTCAGGTCGGCGGCGCACGCAGGAGCGGACTCTTCCGCACCAAATCGGTCGAGCAGTCCATTCGCGACACCGACGAACCGGATTCGAAGCTCCGAAAAGACCTCACCGCGTGGGATCTGATCGTCTTCGGTGTTGCCGTTGTCATCGGTGCCGGTATCTTCACCTTGACGGCCCGGACCGCCGGTAATGTCGCGGGCCCGTCGGTGTCCCTCGCCTTCGTGTTCGCCGCGATCGCGTGCGCCCTCGCCGCCCTGTGCTACGCCGAGTTCGCGTCGACGGTGCCGGTCGCCGGTAGCGCCTACACGTACTCGTTCGCGACGTTCGGCGAGTTCATCGCGTGGATCATCGGCTGGGACCTCATCCTCGAGTTCGCGCTGGCCGCGGCGGTCGTCGCCAAGGGCTGGTCGCTGTATCTCGGTGAGGTGATCGGCGGACTGTCGTCGTCCTTCATGCTCGGGTCGGTGAAGGTGGACTGGGGCGCCGTCCTCATCACCGTCGTCATCGGCGTGCTCATCGCGACCGGCACGAAACTGTCGTCGCGGGTGTCGCTGGTGATCACCTCCATCAAGATCGCGGTCGTGATCTTCGTCGTCGTCCTCGGCGCGTTCTACATCCAGGCGGACAACTACTCGCCGTTCATTCCGCCGTCGGAGGCGGGCGACACCGGTGAGGGTCTGCACCAGTCGCTGTTCTCGTTCTTCACCGGCGCCGGCGGCAGCACGTTCGGGTGGTACGGCCTGCTCGCCGCGGCCAGCCTGGTCTTCTTCGCGTTCATCGGGTTCGACGTCGTCGCGACGACCGCGGAGGAGACCCGGAACCCGCAGAAGGCGGTGCCGATCGGCATCCTCGGCTCGCTCGCGATCGTCACCGTCCTGTACGTCGCGGTCAGTCTCGTCCTCACCGGCATGGTGAACTACACCGAACTCGCCGGGGACGAGTCGACCCTGGCGACGGCGTTCGCGCTCAACGGCATGGACTGGGCGAAGAACCTCATCTCCATCGGCGCTCTCGCCGGCCTGACCACCGTCGTCATGGTGCTCATGCTGGGGCAGACGCGCGTGCTCTTCGCGATGGCCCGCGACGGCCTCATGCCCCGACGTCTCTCGCACACCGGCCGCCACGGCACCCCGGTCCGCACGACCGTCGTCGTGACGGTGGTCGTCGCGATCCTTGCCGGCCTGATTCCGCTGGGCACCCTCGAGGAGATGGTGAACATCGGCACGCTGTTCGCGTTCGTCCTGGTCTCGATCGGCGTAATCCTGCTGCGGCGCATGCGTCCGGACCTCGAACGCGGATTCCGGGTTCCCTTCGTGCCCGTGGTGCCGATCCTCTCGGTGCTCGCGTGCGTGTGGCTGATGATCAACCTGTCGGTGGAGACGTGGCTGCGGTTCGTGGTGTGGATGGTCATCGGCGTCGTCGTCTACTTCACCTACAGCCGGAATCATTCGGTTCTCGCGAGACAGAACGCGGACGGATCACCGACGTCCTCGCCTTGACCGGAACGGGCAGGGCGAAGGTGCGAATCGAATATTCCCGAGCATCCGACCGGAGGCCACGATGCCGCAGCGTCTGAGAATCGACCGGGGTTTCACCATCGGGGCGGGGGCCGTGCAGTGCTGGTCGTGGAACTGGCACGGCGAACCCGACGCCGATCGCGGGCCCGTCCTCTTCATCGCGGATCCGAAGGACGTCCCGCCCCAGCGTGTCGTGCTGGTGACCTACGACATCGCCAAGTGCCGGGCCGGCCCGAACGAGCTGCATCCGTCGGAAGTGTTCTACGAGTTCAAGATCCGGAACGACAGCAACATCACCGTGGCGTTCCGGCTGGAAATCGTCCTGCTCGACGACATTCCGGTCCGTGACACGACATGAGACGACACGACACGAGAACGGAACCGCCATGAAGCTCACCGTCATCGTCGGTCCCGACGGCCAGGTGATCGGGACCGCCCACCACATCGACAGCGAGGAAGGCTCCGGGACCGGTGGCCCGATCGCGGGTCCCGGTCAGTCGGTGCTCCTCATCGACGTGCCCCCGGACGTTGAGAACGTCCACGACGTCGACGAGCTGTACCGGTCGCTCGAACGCATCATCCGGTCCGGCACCCCCAAGTAACCCACCTACACGTCAGCCGAGCTGCTCGAACGTCAGCGGAGCTGCTCGAACAGGGACACGATGATCCCGTCGGGTCCCCGCACGTAGGCCATGCGCACGCTGTTCTCGTACGTGCCAATGCCGCCGACGAGTCCGTACCCGTCCGCGGCCATCGCGTCGAGGGCCGCCTGCAGGTCACCGACCTCGAAGGACACGTTGCGCAGCCCGAGTTCGTTGGGCATCGCCGTCGGAGATCCGGGCACGTGGTCGGGCGTGACGAAGGCCGAGAGCTCGAGCCGGCACCCGCCGTCCGGCGGCCGCAGCATCACGATGTTGCAGTGCGTGCCGGGAAGGCCGCAGACGGTCTCCGGGAACTCGCCCTCCACGGATCCGGTGCCCTCCACCTCGAATCCCAGTTTCACGAAGAATGCCGTCGCCGCGTCCAGGTCCGAGACGGTGATGCCGACGTGGTCGAAACGTCGTACGTGTGCCTGTCGTACGTGTGTCTGTCGTACGTGTGTCATGGGGAACCATCCTCCGAAGTTGTTTCGCCGGTTCGATTCTGGGACGGAGCCGCGGCCGGGATCTCGACACGGCCCGAAAATCCGGAAGGTGACACCGCGCGCGCGGAACCTGCGAACCGCCGACACCGCAATTAGGGTCGTGGCCATGCGCAAACTCTGGTGGTCCCTCGCGGCGGTCGTCGTGATCGTGCTGCTCGGTTTCTTCGTCGCTCCGTGGGTGTACGGGACGTTCATCGCGGAGGACGACGCGCCCGCCGCGGCGGTGTCGACGTCCGGCGCGGAGGCCGCGACCGGCGACCTCGAGGGTGCCTGGACGATCACGCCCGGCTCGGAGGTCAATCGCACGGCCGCCGGGTACACCGTGCACGAGATTCTGCGCGGCGCCGACGTCACCGTCGTCGGCAGCACCGACCAGGTCACCGGGTCCGCGACGATCGAGGCCGACAAGCTCACCGCCGCGGAGGTGACCGTGCAGGTCGCCGGGATCACCACCGACAGTTCGCAGCGCGACGGCCAGTTCCGGGGCCGGGTCATGAACACCGACACCTATCCGACCGCCACGTTCGTCCTCGCCGAACCGGTGGACCTGTCGGGAGTGCCGACCGACGGGACGACCGCGACGCTGCCGGTCGCCGGGACGCTCACCCTGAAGGAGCGGTCGCTGCCGGTGACCGTGGACGTCGAGGTGCTGCGCTCGGGCGCCGACCTCGTGGCCTCGGGCAGTGTCCCGGTGGTCTGGTCGGACTTCGGGGTGGAGGCCCCGAGCCTCGGATTCGTCACCGTCGACGACCGCGGCAGCGTCGACTTCCTGGTCAGCTTCGCGAAGAACTGACCGCCGCGGACCGGTCGGCCGGTACCCAACCGGGCGGCCCGAACACGTAGCCGAGCTTGTCGCGCCACGACGACGCGGACCGCCAGTCCCGCGCGATCGCCCGGTACTCGTGGGTCTGCAGATCCCAGATGTTGTAGGTGCCCACCGGCTTGGTGAGCCCGTAGGTGGGCCGGTGGGTTTCGGGCCGGAACGTGCCGAACATGCGGTCCCACACGATGAACATGCCCGCGTAGTTGCGGTCCAGGTATTCGGGATCGCACCCGTGGTGCACCCGGTGGTGCGACGGTGTGTTGAACACGAACTCGATCGGCCGGGGGAGCGTCCCGACCCGCTCGGTGTGGACGAAGAACTGGTAGACGAGGTTGACCGAGAACCCGACGAACACCATCCACGGGGGAATGCCGAACAGCGGCAACGGGATCCACATGAGGATCTCGCCGCTGTTGTTCCACTTCTGACGCAGCGCGGTCGCGAAGTTGAAGTACTCGCTCGAGTGATGCGCCTGATGGGTGGCCCAGACGATGCGGACCCGGTGCGCGATGCGGTGGTACCAGTAGAACAGCAGGTCGACGCCGACGAGCAGGATCACCCACGTGTACCAGGCGTCGGCGGGCAGGTGCCACGGCGCCACGTACACCCAGATCGCCGCGTAGCCGACGAGCGCGACGACCTTCCACACCGCGCTGGTCGCGATGGACACCAGTCCCATCGACAGGCTCGCGCGCGCGTCACGGAACTCGTAGCCGCCGCGCGGCGGGCGGGTCCTGCCGTCCGCGCCGGGTTCGACGTGTTCGAGGGTGCGGGCGGCGGTCCACTCGAGGATCAGGAACAGCAGGAACGCCGGGATCGCGAGCGCCACCGGATCCTGTAGCGGCTCGAGCAGCGAACCCCACGAGTGGACCACGGTCTCCCACATGTCGCCCTCCGGTGTCGTGCGGACAGGCATTCAATCTACCGAAATGTGTCAGGGGTCACTCCGGGTGGTTCCGGGGCCGCGACCCCGACCGTCCGGTCCTGGCATACTTTCCCCCTGGTCGGATAGGAAATCCAGTGGCGTCCGCGAGGGGAACGGCGAGGAGGGGCGGCAGTGCACATCACCGCGAGGGTGGATTACGCCGTGCGCACGTTGCTCGAGCTGGCGGCCGCGGGCGACGCCCCGGCCAAGGCCGAGGGGCTGGCGAAGGCGCAGCACATCCCGCACAAGTTCCTCGAAGCGGTGCTGGCGGATCTGCGGCGCGGCGGTCTGGTGCGCAGTCGCCGCGGACCGGAAGGCGGCTACTGGCTCGCGCGGCCGGCCGACGAGATCTCCGTCGCGGACATCATCCGCACGGTCGAGGGCCCGCTGGCGTCGGTGCGGGGGGAGCGACCCGAGGACGTCGTGTACACGGGCCCGGCGGAGAGGCTGCGGGATGTGTGGATCGCGCTCCGGGTGAACCTGCGCGCGGTCCTCGAGGAGGTCACGCTCGCCGACATCGTCGACGACGACCTGCCCGGCTTCGTCTCCGAGCTCATCGCCGATCCGGGAGCGTGGACCCGCCGCGAGGTGTGATCTACCGCATGGCTGCCCGGCGAGTGTGGGCAACCACATAAAACTGCACAAGTCTGCAAAGTTACAGAGTTCTGCAAGTTCTGTACGTTGGATGACGTGACCGAACTCGGACTGCGCGACCGCAAGAAGGCTGCCACCAGGGCTGCCCTCGGCGCCGCCGCAGCCCGTCTCGCCCGGGCTCGGGGCATCGAGGCCGTCACCGCCGACGCCATCGCCGCCGAAGCCGGCGTCTCCACGCGCACCTTCCACAACTATTTCGCCAGCAAAGAGGAAGCGGTCCTCGAGCACCTCGACGCTCTGCTGCAGAACTGGCTCCAGCGGCTGCGCGATCGGCCGTCGGACGAACACGTGTGGGATGCGATCGAGGCGGCGGCACTGGAGGTCGTTGCCGAGATCGACGACTTCGACGAGCTGTGCGCGATGTTCGAACTCGTCGAGCAGAGCCCGTCTCTCGTCTCGCGCAGCATCGAGCTGCAGACGCGGACGGGACCGCTGCTGGTCGAGGCGATCGCCGAACGCAGCGGACACGACTCCGGCACCGACATCTACCCCGTGCTGCTCAACTACTGCGCAGCGGCCGCGATCCGTGCGGCCATCGATCTGTGGATCGCCGGAACCTCCGGCGCGCAATCCCCCGAAGACCTCATCCGCGCCGCGTTCGCGCAATTGCGGCAAGGAATCTCGTAGTCGGCTTTTCCGCCTGCGACACATCCGAAGAAAGGCGCCTTGTGGCTACCTACCTGTATCGGATCGGCAGATTCGCCTACCGGCGGAAAGGCACGGTCCTGTCCCTCTGGATCGCGATCCTCGTCCTGTTCGGCGTGGGTGCGGCGACCCTGTCCGGACCCACCACCGACTCGTTCTCCATCCCGGGCACCCCGGCGCAGCAGACGCAGGACCTGATGGCCGAGCGTTTCCCGAACGCCGGCGACCCGATGAACGCGCTCAGCGCGCGTTACGTGTTCGCCGCGCCGGACGGGCAGACCCTCGACGAGCCGCAGAACATGGCGGCGATGAACGACGTGCTCGCCGCGGTCCGCGGGATCGACCGCGTCGCACCCGGTGCCAAGGTCGACCCGGTCGCCGCAACCCCCGAGCAGCAGCCCGCGCTCCTCGTCGACCCGGTCACCGCGAACGCGGGCCTCGTCGAGCAGATGAAGGCCGCGGCCCGGCAACAGGGCGGCACCGAGGAAGCCGCGCTCGCGGACGCCGCCGCGCTGTCGCCGCTCAGCCCCGATCGCACCGTCGGGTACGTCACCGTCCCGTTCCAGGGCAGCATCACCGACGTCGACGCCGCGCTGACGGACCGGATCGCCGCTGCCGCCGACATCGGCCGGTCTGCCGGCCTGAACGTGCAGGTCAGCGGCACCGCCGCGGCCGAAGCCGAAATGCCCGGTGGACTCACCGAGCTCATCGGCATGGGCGTCGCCGCGGTCGTCCTCGCCCTGACGTTCGGTTCGCTCGTCGCCGCCGGTCTGCCGCTGATCTCCGCGATCATCGGCGTCGGCATCGGCAGCCTCGGCATCACCATCGCCACCGGCTTCGCCGACCTGAGCTCGATGACCCCCACGCTGGCCATCATGATCGGCCTGGCCGTCGCCATCGACTACTCGCTGTTCATCGTCTCCCGGTTCCGCCACGAGATCACCGTCACCGCCGACCGCGCCGAAGCGGCCGGACGCGCGGTCGGCACCGCGGGATCCGCCGTGGTGTTCGCCGGCCTCACCGTGATCGTGGCCCTGGTCGCGCTCAGCGTCGTCGGTATCCCGTTCCTGTCCGCCATGGGCTACGCCGCAGCGTTCACCGTGTTCATCGCCGTGCTCATCGCCATCACCCTGCTGCCGGCGATCCTGGGCCTGTTCGGCAACAAGGCATTCGCGGGACGCGTCCCCGGGGTGAAGGCGAACGATCCGGAAGCGGACACCGACAAGCCGGGTGCCGCCCACCGCTACATCGGCTGGGTCACCCGCAAGCCGCTGATTCCGCTCGTCGCCGGGATCCTGATCCTCGGTATCGCTGCCGTCCCGGCACTGAACCTGCGCCTCGCGCTGCCCACCGAGGCCACCGGCGATCCGCAGACCAGCTCCCGCCAGGCCTACGACCTCGTCGACGAGGCGTTCGGGCCCGGCCGCAACGGCCCGCTGCTCGTCGTCGCCGATGCACGCGAGGCGAACATGTCGGCGCCCGCCGCGTTCGGTGCGGTCGTGCAGGACCTGTATGAGCACGACGAGGTGGTCAACGCGCAGATCGTCGCCGTGAACGAGGCCGGCGATACCGCGCAGATCATGGTCACGCCGAAGTCCGGCCCCAGCGAGGCCGCCACCATGGATCTCGTCGCCGACCTGCGCGCCGGCGAGGCGGATCTCGAGGCCCGCACCGGCATCTCCTACGGCATCACCGGACAGACCGCCCTAGAAGGCGATGTCTCCGAGACCCTGCAGAGCGCCCTCGTCCCGTACCTCGCCGTCGTGGTCGGACTCGCGTTCATCCTGCTGATGCTCGTCTTCCGGTCGATCCTGGTGCCGCTCACCGCGACGCTCGGCTTCCTGCTCAGCGTCCTGGCGACCTTCGGTGCGACCGTCGCGATCTTCCAGGAAGGCTGGGGCGGTCTGATCTCGAACCCGCAGCCGCTGGTCAGCTTCATGCCGATCTTCCTGATCGGCGTGGTGTTCGGCCTGGCGATGGACTACCAGGTCTTCCTGGTCACCCGCATGCGCGAGGACTACGTGCACGGCGCGACCGCGAAGGAAGCCGTCCGGACCGGTTTCCGGCACGGCGCCCGGGTGGTGAGCGCCGCGGCGATCATCATGATCTCGGTCTTCGCGGCCTTCATCGCCGAACCCAACGCGTTCATCAAGTCCATCGGCTTCGCGCTTGCCGCCGCGGTGTTCTTCGACGCGTTCGTGGTGCGCATGGTCATCATCCCGGCCGTCATGGCGCTGCTCGGCGACAAGGCCTGGTGGCTGCCCAAGTGGCTGGACCGGATCCTGCCGAACGTGGACGTCGAGGGCGAGAAGCTCACCCGCGAACTGGCCGCGGCGTCCGAGCGGGACACGGTCCACGCGTGAACGATCACGGCGTGACGTGTCCGCCCAGGTAGGTTGATGCCCATGTTGGTCAGGCTTCTTCGGCGTTTCCTCGCGCCTCACGGTGGTGCACTGGTTGCAGTCGTCGTGCTGCAACTGGTGTCCACGGTGGCGATGCTGATCCTGCCCAGCCTCAACGCGGACATCATCGACAACGGTGTGGCCCGCGGCGACATCGGCTACATCATGCGCACCGGCGCGATCATGCTGGTGATCGCGGCGTTCGAGGTGGCCTGCGCGATCGGCGCCGTCTACTTCGCGGCCCGGACCGCGATGGCCGTGGGACGCGACATCCGGCTGTCGCTGGTCCACCGTGTCGGGCAGTTCTCCGCCCGCGAGCACGGCAAGTTCGGGGCGGCGTCGCTGATCACCCGCAACACCAACGACGTGCAGCAGATCCAGATGCTCGTCATGATGACCTGCACCATCGTCGTCATCGCTCCCATCATGGGGATCGGCGCCATCGTCATGGCGCTGCGCGAGGACCGGGGAACCTCGGTGGTCGTGGCTGTGGCGGTCCCCGTCCTCATCCTCACGATCCTGGGTCTGATGGCGATGATGCTGCCGTCGTTCCGGATCATGCAGACCAAGATCGACAACGTCAACCGGGTGCTGCGCGAACAGATCACCGGCATCCGTGTGGTTCGCGCGTTCGTCCGCGAGGACTCCGAGGGCGCCCGCTTCGACGCGGCGAACCTCGACCTCACCATGACGGCGCTGCGCGTCGGGCGGATCAACGCGGTGCTGTTCCCGGCCGTCATCCTCATCGCGAACGCCAGCACCGTCGCCGTGTTGTGGTTCGGCGGGCAGCGCATCGACAGCGGCGCGATGGAGGTCGGGTCGCTGACCGCGCTGATCACCTACGTCACCCAGATCCTCATGGCCGTGCTCATGGCCTCGTTCGTGGCGCTGATGGCGCCGCGCGCGGCCGTCTGCGCCGACCGCATCCTCGAGGTCCTCGGCACCGAGCCGTCGGTGTCGTGCGCGGAGAACGCCGTGACGGCACTGCCGCGCCCGGTCGCCGTCGAGTTGAAGGGCGTCGGTTTCTCCTACCCGGGCGCCGACGCGCCCGTGCTGCACGACATCGCGTTCCGGGCAGAACCCGGCACCACCACGGCGATCATCGGCGGCACGGGGTCCGGCAAGACCACCCTCATGCGCCTGATCCCGCGGCTGATCGACGTCACCGCCGGTTCGATCGAGGTCGGCGGAATCGACGTCCGGAACATCGACCCGGCGGCGTTGCGCCGCGAGATCGGCGTGGTGCCGCAGAAGGCGTACCTGTTCTCCGGCACGATCGCCGAGAACCTCCGGTACGGGCGGCCCGACGCCACCGACGACGAACTGTGGCACGCCCTCGAGGTCGCGCAGGCCGCGGACTTCGTGGCGGCCCTGCCCGAGCGGCTCGAGACGGTCGTCGCGCAGGGCGGCACCACCGTCTCCGGCGGGCAGCGGCAGCGCCTCGCCATCGCCCGCGCACTGGTCCGCCGGCCCTCGATCTACCTGTTCGACGACGCGTTCTCCGCGCTCGACCCCGCCACCGATGCCCGACTCCGGGAGGCCCTGGTGCCCGAGACCCGCGACGCATGCGTCCTGATCGTCGCCCAGCGGGTGTCGACCGTGCAGGACGCCGACCGGATCATCGTGCTCGACGACGGAGCGGTCGTCGGGTCCGGCACCCACATCGAGCTGCTGTCGTACTGCCGGGAGTACATCGAGATCGTCGAGTCCCAGCGGATGGCCGCCGTATGAGCACCCAGACCCCGACCCTCCCGGCCCAGCCGCAGAACGGACTCGCGTCGATCAAGCGGATCCTCGGGCTGCTGCACCCGCAGCGTTTCATCGTCTACGGCGTGCTGCTGATGGTGCTCCTCGGCGTGATCGCGCAGGCGGTCGCGCCGCTGCTGCTCGGGCGCGCCACCGACGTCATCTTCGACGGCGTCATCGGCCTGCAGCTGCCGGCCGGGCTCACGAAGGACGAGGCCGTCGCGCAGCTGCGCAGCGAAGGCAACGACCAGTTCGCCGACATGGTGTCCGGGACCGCCGCCGTGCCCGGGGAGGGCATCGACTTCGGTGCCCTCGGCCGGATCCTCTTCGTCGTCCTGGCGCTGTACCTGCTGTCGTCGGCGCTGATCTGGGTGGCCGCGTACGGCCTGAACGAGATCGTCCAGCGGGTGGTGCGGGACCTGCGGTCGCGGGTCGAACGCAAGATCCACAACCTGCCGCTGCGCTACTTCGACACCCACTCGCGCGGCGACCTGCTCAGCCGCGTCAGCAACGACATCGACAACGTGTCGACGGGCATGCAGGAATCGATCAGCCAGCTCGTGCTGGCCGTGCTGACCCTGATCGGCCTCGTCGTGATGATGCTGTGGATCTCGCCGCTGCTCGCGCTCGTGGCGCTGTTCATGGTGCCCGCGTCCGTCGTCGCGACGGCCCTGGTCGCGCGCCGGTCCCGCAAACACTTCGCGGCGCAGTGGGAAGCGACCGGCAAACTCAACGGCCAGATCGAAGAGGTGTTCACCGGCCACGAGATCGTCACCGCGTACGGGCGCACCGCCGACGTCGAGCGCAGCTTCGCCGAAACCAACGACGAGCTGTTCCGGTCCGCCTACCGTGCCCAGTTCGTGTCCGGCACCGTGATGCCGCTGGTGACCTTCCTCGGCAACCTCAGCTACGTGGGTGTCGCCGTGCTCGGCGGCCTGCGCGTGGCGTCGGGCACCATCACCCTCGGCGAGGTGCAGGCGCTGATCCAGTACTCGCGCCAGCTGGCCCAGCCGCTCGCCCAGATCGGTGCGATGGTGAACCTGCTGCAGTCCGCCGCCGCGTCCGCGGAACGGGTGTTCGCGCTCCTCGACGAGCCCGAACAGGAGCCCGAGTCCCCGGCGCCGACGTTGCCCTGGGGCCGGCACGGCAGCGTCGAATTCGACGACGTGTCGTTCTCGTACGATCCGGAGCGTCCGCTCATCGAGCACCTGTCGTTGCGGGCCGAACCGGGCCAGATGGTCGCGATCGTCGGCCCGACCGGCGCCGGAAAGACCACGCTGATCAACCTGATCCTGCGGTTCTACGAGCTGAATTCCGGCCGCATCCTCGTCGACGGTGTCGACATCACCTCGATGTCGCGGGCCGAGCTGCGGTCGCGGATCGGCATCGTGCTGCAGGACACCTGGCTGTTCGGCGGCACCATCCGGGAGAACATCGCCTACGGCAACCCGCATGCCACCGAGAACCAGATCCTGTCCGCGGCCCGCATGAGCTACGTGGACCGCTTCGTGCGTGCCCTGCCCGACGGTTACGACACGATCATCGACGAGGAATCGGGCAGCCTCAGCGCCGGTGAACGTCAGCTCATCACGATCGCGCGGGCCTTCGTGGCCAAGCCGTCCATCCTGATCCTCGACGAGGCCACCAGTTCCGTCGACACCCGCACCGAACTGCTCGTGCAGCAGGCCACCGCGCGGCTGCGCGACGACCGCACGAGTTTCGTCATCGCCCACCGGCTCTCGACGATCCGCGACGCCGACCGGATCGTGGTGATGGAGGACGGGCGCATCGTCGAGCAGGGCACGCACGAGGACCTGCTCCGCGCGGGCGGTGCCTACACCCGGTTGTACGACGCGCAGTTCCGTGCATTGGTGGACTGATCCCCTTTTGCGCTCGCTGAGCGTAAGCGTTCAGTAACAGCGCTGCCGCGCCGACAATGACGGCATGGCAGACGCGTCGAAACTCCGGATCGCCGCACGCGCCACGTCGTCGACCGCGACGCGGACCCAGACCGCGCGTTCGTTCGCGCCCGTGCCGCGTGCGGGCAACCCCGCGTCCGGCGCGGTCACACCCGCGGGGCAGGTGTTGCGGGTGCTGCGCAGGGTCGGTCCCGCGACCCGCAGCGAACTGTCGCGGCACACCGGCTTCTCGTTGTCCGCCGTCAACCGTATCGTCGGTGAACTCCTCGGCCGCTCACTGCTGCGCGACCGTCCCGAGCTGGCCGCCGGCGGGATGGTGGGCCGGCCGCAGATTCCGCTCGACCTGAACACCGACGCGTACTTCACCGTCGGCGTCCACGTCGCCGGGAACGAAATGCGTTGTGTCGCAGGTAATCTTCGCGGGCAGGTGCTCGACTGCCTCGAATTCGACGCCCCGGCCACCGCGCACGCGGCGCTGCCCGTCGTCGCGTCGGCGCTGCACCGTTATCGTCTCTCCTACCCGACCCGGTGTGCGTTGTGGGTCGGGGTGGTCGGGGACGGCCGCGCCGAGCGCCGTGCCGGTGGCGCACGCCGATTCGGTTGGGACGACGTGCCGGACGCGGCGTGGGCCGCCGCGATACCCGTGCCGGTGACGGTCACCCCGCACGTCGACGCGATGGCCGAAACGGAACTGTGGGCACTGGAACTCGCCGGCCGCCCCAGCCCGTCGAGCTATCTCTATCTGCACGTCGACGAACCGTTCGGTGCCGCATGGATCGTCGACGGACGCATCCCCGCACCGGGTCGCGGCCCTGGCACGATCGGTCACCTCGCGACGGGTTCGGACGTGCCGTGCCCGTGCGGCCGGGTCGGATGCCTCGAGGTGACCGTGGCCGACCGGACGTTGCTCGACGCCGCGGTCCGCGACGGCGTGCTCGGCTGGGAAGCCGCGTCCCGCGGTATCGGCGAACTGTATGCCGCCGCCGAATCCGGATCGAAAGCTGCTGCTGCGCTTCTCGATTCGCGAGCCGAGACGATCGGTCGGGCGGTCGCGGTGATGCGGGACATCGTCAACCCCGACGTCGTCGCGGTCGGAGGGCGGGGGCTCGAGGCCTACCGTCCCGGTCGGCAGGTCCTCGCCCGCAGCTATGCGCGGGCGAGCGCGCTGCCCGCTCTGCCGCTCACCTTCTCGTCGTTCGGTGAAGGGATCGGCGACGCCGGCGCGCTCGGTGCGTCGCTGTCCGCCGTGTACACCGACCCGGTCGCGACACTGGGCCGCCGGGCGGCGCGCCCGTCCTACGACCCCGCCGCCGACCGCTTCTGCGGCTGAGCCTGCGTCAGGGGCGTCGGACGGCGCGGAGCACCGCGTCGTGCATGACGAACTCCTGTCCGTCGTGTCCGTTCACCGTGTGGGTCCGCGACTCGGCGACCACGCCCTCCCACAGGTCCGGTTTCAGACCGGCCGCGAGTTCGCTTGTGGTGACCCGTGATTCCGGTGCCGTGTGATCTCCGGGGTGCGGGTGGACGGGATGGTCGTGGCCGACGACGAGCAGCGTTCCCCCCGGCGCGACCGCGCCGGCCAGTCGCCGCAGGAGCTCCTCGCGCGGTCCGGGCGCGTGCACGTAGTGGGAGGAGACGAGATCGTAGCCGCCGCGCGGCGGTGTCCATTCGCTCAGATCCGCGCGCACCCACTCGATCCGGTTCGCGACGTCGGCCCCGGCGGTGGCGGCGTGCGCACGCGCGCGGTCCAGAGCGGTCTCGGCGATGTCCACCGCGGTCACGTGCCAGCCCCGCGCGGCGAGCCACAGGGCGTCGCCGCCCTCGCCGCATCCGGCGTCCAGTGCCCGGCCGGGCGGCAGGTCCGCGACCTCGGCGACGAGCTGGGGATTGGGATGACGGTGGATCGTGGAGCGACCCCGGTAGCGGTCCTCCCAGAACTCCCTGTCGAATGCGTCGGGCATGATGGCGTCCTTCCGTGTACTGCCCCGACTGTGCGTGACGCCCCGACGGAAGGGCAAGTTCCCTTGCCGGATCGGCAAGGGGTGATCAGTCCGGATCCGGCACCGGCCCGGGCGATTCGTCGGGTTCGATCTTCGGGGGTTCGTCGGTGTCGTCCGCGGCCCGGGTACGTCCGGCGAGGGCGGTCAGCGACTCGAACCGTCCCATGTAGCGCTCCATGAACCGATGGGCCTCGTCGTGTCCGCGCGTGACGTCGATGGCCGCCTCGTTGACGATGGTGCGGGCGAGACCGGTGAGGAACATCGCGATCACGACGGGCGGAAACTCGTCGAGGTCGACGCCGTGCGAGCGCAGCGCGACGGTCAGCGCGGTCGTCTCGATGTCGCGGACCCGCTCGGCGTACGCCTTCAGTTCCGCGCCGATCGCCTTGCGGTGGTTCGCCAGGGCCATGAATTCGGTGTGCAGCCGGGTCATGCGGGTGTCGGAGGCGATCCGCCACAGCGCCCGCAGCGGATCCTCCTCGGACAGTGCCCGGCGCTGACGTTCGAGCACGGTCTCCGCGCCGGAGCGCAGCACCGCGAGGAACAGGTCGTCCATGGTGGGGAAGTAGTAGTACACCAGCGCCGGCTTCACACCGGCCCGCGTGGCCACGCGCCGCGACGTCGCCGCGGCGTAGCCTTCCTCCTCCATGATCTGAGCGGTCGCCTCGAGCAGTCGCTCGCGCGCCCCGGGTTCCTTGCCCTCGCTCACCTGTGGTCTACCCACTCGGAACACCTCCGGTCCACGTCGGACGCATGATCGCAGCGATGAACCCGCTCGGGTCTTGACTGTGATCTACGCCTCATGCAAGCATGTGGCCACTGTATCAGCCTGATCGATCGATCAGTTTTTCTCACTTCGCCGCACCGCGCGAACCGCACGTCCGAGGGGGTGGCCTCGTGTTCGACGTCTCGACGGCAGCCTTCTTCCGGCGTGCTCGGCCTCGGGTGCGGAACGTAGGGACCGTTCCGGAACGGACAGCTGAGCAACCGAATTCGGACTGATACGCACATCGTCGAGAGCAGGGAGGAAACCATGGCCGGACGGGTCGAGGGGAAGGTCGCGTTCATCACGGGTGCGGCGCGAGGTCAGGGGCGCAGCCACGCGGTGCGGTTGGCCGAAGAGGGCGCCGACATCATCGCGATCGACATCTGCGGACCGATCACGGAGGGCAGCCCGATCCCGCCGTCCACTCCGGAGGACCTGGCCGAGACGGCCGCACTGGTGAAGAACCTCGATCGGCGCATCGTGACGGCCCAGGTCGATGTGCGTGACTACGAGGCCGTGAAGGAGACGCTGGACGGCGCCGTCGAACAGCTCGGCAGGCTCGACATCATCGTCGCCAACGCCGGCATCGGCAACGGCGGCGAGACGCTCCACGAGACCAGTGAGAGCGACTGGGACGACATGATCGGCGTCAACCTGTCGGGCGTCTGGAAGGCCGTGAAGGCCGGTGTGCCGCACCTGATCTCGGGTGGCCGTGGCGGCTCGATCGTGTTGACCAGCTCGGTGGGCGGGCTCAAGGCGTACCCGCACACGGGGCACTACATCGCCGCCAAGCACGGTGTGGTCGGTCTGATGCGCACGTTCGCGGTCGAACTCGGCCAGCACTCGATCCGGGTCAACTCGGTGCACCCGACGAACGTCTCGACGCCGATGTTCATGAACGAGGGCACCATGAAGATGTTCCGTCCCGACCTCGAGAACCCGGGTCCCGAGGACATGGAGGTGGTGGCGAAGCTGATGCACGTGCTGCCGGTCGGCTGGGTCGATCCGGTCGACATCAGCAACGCGGTGCTGTTCCTGGCGTCCGACGAGTCCCGCTACGTGACGGGCCTGCCGCTGACGGTAGATGCCGGCAGCATGCTGAAGTAGCACGGGCGCAACGCAACCCGGCCCGACCGATACGAAATCGGTCGGGCCGGGTGTGCGGCCGCGCGGTTATGCGGTGCGATCGGCCGAGCGCGATCCGGTCAGCGTGAGCGCACCCAGGGCGATCGCGGCGCTGAGCACCATCGCGATCCCCATGGGCAGAGCGGTTTCCTCGCCGCCGATGCCGACGAGCGGCGAGATCGCCGCGGCGAGCAGGAACTGCAGGGCGCCGAGAATGGCCGAGCCGGTGCCCGCGGCGCGCTGCGCCTCGCCGAGCGCCAGGGTGGTGGCATTCGCGATGACCAGGCCGAGGCTGCCCATCGTCAACCACAGCGTGACCAGCGTGATCCACAGGACCGGACCGGCCAGCGCGTCGACCAGCATGACGACGGAGAACACGGCGAGCAACGTCAGTCCGATGCGCAGCGTCGCGCGCTCGCCGAACCGGCCCGCGACCGCGCCGTTGACCACGCTGAAGATCACCAGGCCGATCGCGTTGGCCGTGAACGAGACTGTGTACCAGCCGGTCGAGAGACCGTGGACGTTCTGCAGCACGAACGGTGACGCCGAGATGTAGGCGAACATCACGCCGAACGCGAAGGCGTACGCCAGGGTGTATCCGACGTACCGGCGGTTGCGGAGGAGAGCACGGGCGTCACCCAGCATCGCGGCCGCACCACCGGTGGAGCGGCGTTCCTTCGGATGGGTTTCCGGCACCAGCGCCAGGACACACGCGAACATCAGCAGCGACAGCCCGGCCAGCACCCAGAACACGGCGCGCCAGCCGACATTGGTGACGACCGTGCCCCCGACCAGCGGGGCGACGACGGGGGCGACGGCGTTGACCACGACGAGCAGCCCGAACAGCTTGGCCGCGGCCGGGCCGTGCGCGCGATCGGAGATCACCGCGCGGCCGAGCACGATGCCGGCCGCACCGGCGAAGCCCTGCAGGAAGCGTGACGCGGCGAGCAGTTCGACGGTGGGGGCGAGGGCCGAGGCGGCGCTGAACACCGCACACACCAGGGTGCCGACGAGCAGCAGCGGCCGGCGACCGAACCGGTCCGAGAGCGGCCCGAACACGAGCTGGCCGAGGGCCAGGCCGATGAGGAACGTCGTGAGGGTGAGCTGCACGGCCGACGCACTGGTGCCGAACTCGTCGGCCATCTCGGGGAACGCCGGCAGATACATGTCGATCGCGAGCGGGGCGACCGCCGCGAGCAGCGCCAGCGTGGCGACGAGCTTCGCGGGGAAGTGCGGGGTGTCCGGGGCCGAGACCGGGGAAGCGGCGGAGGCGTCGGCGGGCTCGGCCACGGCGGTGCCCGCGTGCTGGGAGTGCTGGTTCAAGACGACCCTTCGAGTGGGGATGTATCTAGAAGTAGATCTAAAATTATATCTAAAATAGCGACTAGACTGCGGGCGTGTCCAACGATCCCCCCGCCGCCGACGGCACCACCCCCTCCGACGAGGACGTCCGGCGCCTGGCCCGGACCGCCCGCTCGCTGGTCTGGGCACTGCGTCGTTTCGGGGAGAAGGAGGCGGGATTGTCCCTGCTTCCCCAGTCGGAGATCGAAGTGCTCCGGATGCTGGCCGAACGCCCCGGCAGCACCGTGTCCGAGGTCGCCCGCTATCTGGGCCTGCAGAGCAGCAACGTCAGCACCACGGTCCGCCGCCTCGTCGACCGCGGCCTCGTCGAACGGCAGGTCGACCCCCACGACGGCCGCTCGCACCGGCTGCACCAGACACCCCTCGCCGAGCGCAACAACAGCCGGATCGACGACATGTGGTTCGACGGCGTCCGCCGGCTCCTCGACGGGATGAGCGAGGACGAGGCGGCCAAACTTCTCGAGGCGGCCCCGCTGCTCGCCCGGCTGGGTTCGATGTCAGGAGACTGACGGGCGCAGCACCTCCCGGGCCGTGCGCCGCACCACCTCGGTGAGTGCGTCCAGAACGGGCGATTCCAACCGCCAGCGCTGCCAGTACAGCGGCACGTCGAACGGCTCGTCCGGGGCGAGCCTGACCAGATCGGCGTCGTCGAGTGCGAAGTCGAGCACATCGTCGCCGAGCGCGAAATCGAGCATCGGTTCGGGCAGCATGCCCCAGCCGAGCCCCAGGCGCGCGGCGTCGACGAACTCGCGCGCACCCGGCACGTAGTTGCGCGGCGGGTCGAACCGGCTGCGGGTGTGTCGCCGGAGGAAGCGGTTCTGCAGGTCGTCCTTGCGGTCGAAGGTGAGCATCGGCGCCTCGCGCAACGCGGCCGTGGTCATCCCGTCGGGAAACCAGTGCGCCGCGAAGTCGACGCTCGCCATCGCGTGATACCGCATGGCGCCGAGGTTTTCGGACGTGCAGCCCTGCACCGGATCGGGTACCGACGTGACCGCCGCCATCGCCGTGCCGTCCCGCAGCAGCGAGGTGGAATGGAACTCGTCCTCGCGCAGCAGTTCGAACAACGCGCGGTGGTGCTGCGGCATCCGGGCCAGCGCCCGCAGCATCCAGGTGGACATCGAGTCGGCGTTGACCACGAGCGGGACGGTCACGTAGTTGTCCGCGCTCGCGGTGAGGCCGAGCGCCTCCGCGGTGTCCTGCTCGAGCCGGGCCACCTGGCGGGCCAGCCGCATGATCGCCTCCCCGGGCCCGGTCGCGGTCACCGGTCGGGTCCGGCGCACCAGCACCTGCCCGACCTGCTGTTCGAGGGCCTTGATGCGCTGGCTCACGGCGGACGGGGTGATCCGCAGGACCGCGGCGGCGCCGTCGAAGGTGCCCTCGTCCAGCACCGCGGCGAACGTGCGTAGTTGAGCGAAGTCCAGATCCATATGAAGAAACTCTAATGTTCCTTAAGGAAAATCAACTGTTCTTATCTCGTGACCTTTCCTAACGTGGTCGTCGTGAACCTCGTCCTCGCCGGTTTCCTCACCGGACTCTCGCTGATCGTCGCGATCGGAGCCCAGAACGCGTTCGTCCTGCGCCTGGCCATCGCGCGCCGGCACGTGCTGCCGGTGATCGTCGTGTGTGCCCTGTCCGACGCGGTGCTCATCGCCGCCGGTATCGCCGGGATCGCGACCGTCCTCGATCGAGCCCCCGGCACGCTCGAGGTGATCCGTTGGGGCGGTGTGATCTTCCTCGTCTCGTACGGTCTGCTCGCGGCCCGGCGCGCCCTGCGACCGTCCGCGTTGAGCGCGGCACCGGGCGGGGCGATCACCGTCGGTGCCGCACTCGCGACCTGTCTCGCGCTGACCTGGCTCAACCCGCACGTCTACCTCGACACCGTCCTGATGCTCGGATCGGTCGCCAACACCCACGGCAACCCGGGCAAGTGGTGGTTCGGTGCCGGCGCCGTCGCCGCGAGCATCGTGTGGTTCGGTGCGCTCGGCTACGGCGCGCGGTATCTGCGGGCGTGGTTCGCGCGACCCGGCGCCTGGCGGATCCTCGACGGCGCCGTCGCGGTGCTCATGGTGAGCCTGGGCGTGGGTCTCGCGGTCGGGAACTGACCTGCAGGTTCAGCGACGCCGCGCGACCTTGCCGATGGGTTCCAGGTGGGTGAACACCGTGGTTCCCGGCAGGGCCGAGCGCACATCGTCCTCGACCCGGTCGAGCAGATCGTGTCCCGCCCGCACCGTCCAGTCGCCGGGCACGCGCACCGTGAGATACACGAAACGCTGCCGGCCCGAGGCCCGGGTGCGGGGCGGCAGGATCGTCACCGACTCGTCGCGGTATCGATCGAGCACCTGCTGCACCTGCGCGACGTCGTCGGCGGGCAGCGCCGCGTCGAGCAATCCGACAACGGATTCGCGCACCAGTCCGTAGCCGATACGCAGGATGTTCAGGCCGACGAGCAACGCCACGATCGGATCGAGGACGTACCAGCCGAACAGGGCGACCAGGCCGATGCCGACGAGAACCCCCACCGACGTCCACACATCGGTGAGCAGGTGTTTGCCGTCGGCGACCAGCGTGATCGACCGGTGGCGGCGTCCCACCCGCAACAGCAGTAATCCCACCGCGAGATTGAGAACCGACGACCCCGCCGACAGGAACAGGCCCAGCCCCAGCTCGGTCAGTGGCTGGGGCTGCAGCAGCCGCTGCACCGACGTCCACACGATCGCCGCGGCCGCCGCGAAGATCATCGCGCCTTCCACTGCGGCGGAAAGATATTCGGCCTTGCCGTGCCCGAAATCGTGATTCTCGTCCGGGGGTTTCGCCGCGGCCCGCAACGCGAAGACCCCCACCACCGCGGCCACCAGGTTGACGCCCGACTCGAGTGCGTCGGACAGCAGACCCACCGACCCGGTGATCCACGCCGCCCCGGCCTTGAGCGCCATCGTGGTCAGGGCGGTCGCCACCGACAGGAGCATGCACCGCATGAGCAGGCGGTGCTGCCCGGGTTCGGTCACCGGTCAGTGCTCGACGAGCGCGAAACGACGACCGGTGATCTCGGTCGCGGTGATCTCCACGAAGTTGTACTTCGGTGTCGATACCCAGGGCGTCGGACCGAGTTCCTCCACCGCCTGAATCTCGTTGAAATGCGTGAGGATTCGTGCCCTCCCGTGAACGACGACGCTCCACGCGGTGCGCTCGCCGACGACATCGGCCTCGAACGCGACCTCCGCGTGCACCGCCAGCTCCGACAGTTTGCTGCCTTCCCCGGACCGGAAGTACACCTTCCGGTCGCCGACGACATAGTTCACCGGAAAGATGTCCGGACGGCCGTCCGCGGTCACCACGAGCCGGCCCACCTTCTCGGTTCGCAGCAGCTCCCAGCACTCGTCTTCCTCCAGAACGGTGACCGCGTCCGCATCCGACGGCTCGCTCATGGCTCCTCCGATCCTTCGACGATGTACCTGCCCGTCCAGCACATCACGAACAGCGTGGCCGTGCAGTGGAACGCCGGGCACGCCGGGCGATCCACCGATAGCGTGGGAGCCCATGACCGACGTCGTCGAATCGCCGTGGCACACCCGGTCGCCCGTCGAGGTCGCCGCAGCGCTCGGGGTCGACCCCGGGACAGGGCTGTCCGCCGTCGAGGTCGAACGGCGACGCACCGAACACGGACCCAATCTGCTCGCCGAGGCGCCGCGAGTTCCGGTGTGGCGCAAGGTGGCCGCGCTGCTCGCCGACCGGATGACCCTCGTGCTGGTGATCGCCGCAGTGGTCAGCGCGACCGTCTCCCGCGAATGGGAAACCCCGGTCGTGATCTTCGCGGTCATCGCATTGAACACGGTCCTCAACTACGTGCAGGAGGCCCGCGCCGAGAACAGCCTGCAGGCACTGCGGCAGATGTCCGTCTCGACTGCGCAGGTCCGCCGCGACGGACGGGAAGCGGACCTGCCGCGCGCCGACCTGGTCCCCGGGGACGTCGTGCTGCTCGAGGCCGGCGACACCGTCCCCGCAGACGGACGGCTCGTCACCGCCGTGCGCCTGCAGGTCGCCGAGGCCGCGCTCACCGGCGAATCGCATCCCGTCGACAAGGAGATCGACCCCGTCGCGGAGCCGGCCGCGCCCCTCGGGGACCGCACCGACATGCTGTTCATGAACACGCAGGTCACCCGCGGGCGTGCCGAGATGATCGTCACCGCCACCGGCATGCACACCGAGATGGGGGCGATCGCCACCCTCCTCGGCACCGCGGGGGTGGAACAGACCCCGCTGCAACGCCGCATCGGCCAGCTCGCCGGAACGCTGACGATCGTCGCGCTGGTCACCGTCACCCTCGTCTTCGTGCTGGGCCTGCTGCGCGGCCAGTCCTGGTCGGATCTGCTCCTGACCGCCGTCTCCCTCGCGGTCGCCACGATCCCCGAAGGCCTGACCGCCGTGGTCGCCTTCACCCTCGCCATGGGTGCGTCCCGGCTCGCCGCGCGCGGCGCGATCGTCAAGCAACTGTCCGCGGTCGAGACCCTCGGCAGCACCACCCACATCGCCACCGACAAGACGGGCACGCTGACCCTCAACGAGATGACGGTGCAGCGGTTGCTCGTGCGCGGCCGCAGTTTCCGGGTGACCGGCAGCGGCTACGGCACCGACGGCAAGATCCTGGTCGGCGACGGCCTGCCCGCACCGGACATGACGGCGGCGCTGCTGGGCATGGCGCTGTGCAACGACGCGGCCGTCCACGACGGCGTCCTGGTCGGCGATCCCACCGAGGGCGCGCTGGTCGTGCTGGCGGAGAAGGGCGGCATCGACGTCGACGGGGCGCGGGGTGCGTTGCCGCGGCTCGCCGAGGTGCCGTTCGACTCGGCCTACAAGTACATGGCCACCTTCCACGCGGTTCCCGAGGGCGGCTACCGGGTCTTCGTGAAGGGCGCGCCCGGTGTGCTGCTCGACCGGGCCACGACGATGCTCGGCGCCGGCGGCCCGATGCCGCTCGACGAGGCCGACCACCACCGGATCAGGGCCGCGATCGACGGCCTCGCCGGCGAGGGCCTGCGCACCCTCATGATCGCGGGCCGCGACCTGGACGCGGTGCCCCGCGGCGACGCCGACGCCCTGCAACGGTGCGTGGACGAACTGACCGTGTACGCGGTCGTCGGGATCGTCGATCCGCCGCGGCCGGAGGCCAAGCACGCCATCGAGGTCGCGCACGGCGCCGGAATCGTCGTGCACATGATCACCGGCGACCACCTGGTGACGGCCACGGCGATCGCGCGGCAACTGGGCATCCCCGGCAGCGCCGCGAGCGGCGCGGATCTCGACCGGCTCGACGACGCAGCCCTGCAGGACCGCGCGGCGGAGTTCGGGGTGCTGGCCCGGGTGGCACCCGAGCACAAGATCCGGGTGGTCAAGGCCCTGCAGGCCCGCGGGGAGATCGTCGCGATGACCGGCGACGGGGTGAACGACGCACCCGCCCTCGAGCAGGCCGACATCGGCGTGGCCATGGGGATCACCGGTACCGACGTGTCCAAGGGCGCCGCGAACATGATCCTCACGGACGACAACTTCGCGACCATCGTCGCCGCGGTCGCCGAGGGCCGGGGAATCTACGACAACATCGTCAAGTTCGTGAAGTTCCAGCTCACCACCGCGTGGGGATTCGTGCTGATCTTCCTCGCGGCCGGGGCGCTGGGGCTGGCCGGGGGCGCACCGTTCACCGCGCTGCAGATCCTGTGGGTGAACATCATCATGGACGGGCCGCCGGCCCTGTCGCTCGGCGTCGACCCGGCCGAGCCGGGCACGATGAAACGCCCGCCACGAGCGGCCCACGAGGCACTGCTGAACGCGGCCCGGGTCCGGCGGATCCTGGGGCTGGGTGTCGTGATGGCCGCCGGCACGATCGCGGTGCTGTACTTCGCTCCCGATCTCTTCCCGGACAGCGCCGGCGACCCGCTGTTCGCGACGACCCTCGCGTTCACGACGTTCGTGTTCTTCCAGGTGTTCAACCTGTTCAACGTGCGGTCGAACCTGGGATCGGTCTTCTCGTTGCAGACGTTCACCAACCACAGCGTGTGGATCGCGATCGCCGCCGTGATCGTGCTGCAGGTCTGCGTGGTGCAGGCCGGGGTGCTGCAGGGATTCTTCGACACCACGTCCCTGACGCTGCCGCAGTGGGCGCTGGCCGTGGCGGTGGGTTCGGTCGTCCTGTGGGTCGACGAGGTCGGCAAGGCCGTCGCGCGAGGCGTGGCACGACGCCGCAGCAGCAGGGACGTCGAGCCGTAGCGATCACGGAAACGGCCGCTCACGCACCGGCCGGTCGAGGTCCGGTGAACGGTAACCTGGCACAATCGTCGGGTGAACGCCCCACGCAGTACCGACTCCGCAGTGCCGACTCCGCCCGACCCGTTCTTCACCGTCGGCGCCCGGCTGGACAACGGTCTGGGCCGCACCGGCACCATCCACACCCCGCACGGCGACATCCGCACGCCGGCGTTCGTCGGTGTCGGCACCAAGGCGACGGTCAAGGCGGTGCTGCCCGAGTCGATGAAGGACCTCGGGGCGCAGGCCCTGCTCGCCAACGCGTATCACCTGTACCTGCAGCCGGGACCGGAGATCGTCGACGAGGCCGGCGGGCTCGGCAAGTTCATGAACTGGGACGGCCCGACGTTCACCGACAGCGGCGGATTCCAGGTGATGTCCCTCGGCGTCGGATTCAAGAAGGTGCTGGCGATGGAGGCGGTCGGCGTGCAGTCCGACGACGTCATCGCCAAGGGCAAGGAACGGCTCGCGCACGTCGACGACGACGGCGTCACCTTCAAGTCGCACCTCGACGGCTCCCGACACCGGTTCACCCCCGAGGTCTCGATGCGGATCCAGCATCAGCTCGGCGCCGACATCATGTTCGCGTTCGACGAGCTGACCACTCTGATGAACACGCGGCGCTACCAGGAGGAGTCGCTCGCGCGGACGCAGGCGTGGGCGGTGCGCTGCATCTCCGAGCACGAGAAGCTCACCGCCGAACGCGCTCACCGTCCGTACCAGGCGTTGTTCGGTGTGGTGCAGGGGGCGCAGTACGAGGATCTGCGGCGGCAGGCGTGCCGCGGCCTCGAATCGATCGTCGGCGAGTCCGGGCGCGGATTCGACGGATACGGCATCGGCGGGGCGCTCGAGAAGCAGAACCTCGGCACCATCGTGCGCTGGTGCACCGAGGAACTGCCCGCCCACAAACCCCGCCACATGCTCGGCATCAGCGAACCCGACGACATGTTCGTCGCGATCGAACACGGAGCCGACACCTTCGACTGCGTGAATCCGTCCCGGGTCGCCCGCAACGCGGCCATCTACCATCCGGACGGCCGGTTCAACATCAACACCAGCCGCTTCCGGCGGGACTTCACGCCCATCGACGAGAACTGCGACTGCTACACGTGCGCGAACTACACGCGCGCCTACATCCATCACCTGTTCAAGGCGAAGGAGATGCTGGCGTCGACGTTGTGCACGATCCACAACGAGCGGTTCACCGTGCGGCTCGTCGACGAGATCCGCGCGTCGATCGAGGGTGGTTATTTCGCCGAGTACAAGGCGGACACCCTCGGCCGGTTCTACGCGGGTGCCCGCCGGTAGTCAGACCGCCGAATAGGTCGGTTCGTGTTTCTTCACGTGCGCGATCACGCGGTACGTGATCGGCATGACGACGATCTCCACGAGCGTCTTCCACAGGAATCCGACGATCACGTAGTTGGTGAAGTCCGTCCACGTCGAGATACCGATCGCACCCGCGGCGATCGCGCAGAAGATCAGCGTGTCGGCGAACTCGCCGACCACCGTGGACCCGATCAGCCGGGCCCACAGGTACTTCTCCTTCGTGCGCTCCTTGATCCGCACCAGCACGTACGAGTTCAGCAACTGGCCGACGAGGTAACCGGAGAGACCGGCGAGCAGGATGCGCGGGACGACCCCGAGGACCGCGTCGAACGCCTCCTGGTTCTCGTAGAAGTCGGCGGGCGGCAGCAGGCCGGTGATCCAGAAGCACAGGGCGGCCAGGGCGACCGCGCCGAACCCGAACAGCACCGCGCGCCGGGTCGCCGCGAACCCGTACACCTCGCTCAGGACGTCGCCCAGGATGTAGGCGAGCGGGAACAGGAAGAAACCGCCGTCGGTCAGGATCGGCAGGATCTGCAGTGAGCCGACCGCGACGTCGGCGTCGCCGAAGAATGCGACGCCCTTCGTCGCGCAGATGTTGGAGATGATGAGCACCGTCGTGAACAATGCGACGATCCCCGGGTAGTAGCTGCGCGCCACGTGCGCGAACGCCGCATGATCGGTTGTGGCGACCGGGCCGGTGGCGGGATTCTTCGGGGTCGATGCATGCTCTGTCACCCGGCCATCCAAGCACTCGCGGCGCGACAACGCGAAGTACGGACAAAACGCCGCGGGCCCCGTCCGGAGTGGACGGGGCCCGCGGTCGGGGTGGGACGGATCAGGACTTGACGACCTGCGTGCCGCCCGCGAACTTGTCGTGGAAGCCCTGCTTGGTCGGGCTCTGCTCGATGGTGACTGCGACGCCGATGTATGCGGCGAACGAGGCGATGTTGAACAGCCAGCCGAGGATCGGAATCCAGGTCAGCGCCTGCAGCCCCAGGTAGGCGTTGCGCTTCGCGGCCTCTTCGAGCGTGGGGAGTCCGCCGTTCGGGCCGGTCACCGACAGACCGAGCACCTTCTTGCCCACCGTCGCGCCCTTCGTGGACTCGAAGTACGTCGCGTAGCCGAGCATCGCGACGCCGGAGAGCAGGCCGACCACCGCGGTCAGGAAGAAGACGTCGGCGATGGCGACGATCGCGGTGAGGATCGCGAACGGGACACCCACGATCAGTGCGTCGATGACGCGCGCGCCCAGTCGCGGGAGCAGCTCGCCCGGCTGCCCGGCACCCGGGCCGGAGGCAGGCTGCGGTGCGCCGAACTGCGGAGCGCCGAACTGGGGGGCGCCGTACTGCTGGCCGGGCTGCTGCGGGGCACCGTACTGCTGGTTACCGAACTGCGGGGCCTGCTGGTCGCCGTACTGCGGCGCACCGTACTGGGGGCCGGCGGGCGGGGCGGTGTACTGCGGCGTCGAGGACTGGCCACCGTACTGCGGACCGCCGTACTGCGGACCGCCGTACTGCGGGGCACCGTACTGCGGCGCACCGGTGGGGGCACCGTACTGCTGTCCGCCCGCCGGGGCACCGTACTGCGGGGGATTCTGCTGGGGCGGCTCGTAGCCCGAGGTGATCGGGTTCGGGAAGTGCGTGGTGTAGTCGGCCGGTTGCCCGGATGCCTGCGGTCCGCCGTACTGAGGTGCGGGGTATGCCCCCGAACTGTGTGGATCGGACTGAGGCGGATATCCCCCGGTGGTCATGTCTCTCCCTTGTCGTCGGGCGTGCGGATGCTGCACGGTACATCGCCCGTGCAGCACTCGTCGATATGGTCGAAATGTCCGCACGCTGCCCGATCAGGGTGCCACAGGACCCCCAACGGTCACTCGGTACGCATAGGTCGAGGCGATGAGCGTCACCGGAACACTGACGAACAGACCCAGCCCGCACAGCAGTGCGCCGACGATGTTGAGTCCCACCACGGCCAGCGCAAGCAACAGCAAGGTCCCCACGTTGGAGGAGATCGCTTGGATGCTGGACTTGATCGCGGTGATCGCATCCTGGTTCTTGTCGATGACGAACGGCAGCGTCCACCAGGTCAGGAACATGACGATCAGGCCGGGAATGATCAGGAGCACGAACCCGATGACCGTCGCGAGGCCGACGAGCACGCCCGCGATGATCACCGCGGCGACGTTGGTGAACTGGAAGAACGAGCCGAACGCAGGCTTGTTGCCGTCGATCTCGTGCAGCGCACCGCGGACGTACGCGGCCTGGATGAGGTAACCGACGATCGCGCTCACGATCGTGCCGATCGCGCGCCACAGCGTGAAGTCACCGTCGGTGTTGAAACCGCCGAAGATGAGGTTGATCACACCCTGGATGACGAGGGCCACGATCATGAAACCGATCCACACCCCGGCGTTCGCGCTGAACTTCGACCATCCGTACGAGATGGCGTCGCCCACGCTCAGCTGCGTCGGGACGGGGGAGTAGCCGGGAGGCTGCGACGAGAAGTTCCCCGGCGGGGGCGGGTAGTTACCCGGGGGCGGGGGGTAGTTCCCCTGCGGCGGGTAATTGCCTTGCGGGGGATAGTTCCCTGACGGCGGGGGGTAGCTCCCTGGCGGGGGCGGGTAGTTGCCCTGGGGCGGAGGGTAGTTCCCGGGAGGTGGGTAGTTGCCCGGCGGGGGCGGATAACCGCCGGACGGTGGTGGCGGGTAGCCACCCTGCGGATTCTTCGGATCCGGGTTCTCGGGGCTGTTGCCCTGCCTGTACGGGTCCTGGTTCGGGTCGTAACCGCCGGTCGTCATAGCTCGTCCTCTCGAGGCGGCTGAGCGTCAAGTCAATTCCGCACACTACGTCCGATTCGGTCGTTGCGCAGCATGATCAACTTTGTCCGGCGATCCCGGCTTCGTCGGGCCACACGAGCTCGGTCTCGAACACCCACGGATGCCGGGGTAGCAGCGCCGGGTTCCAGCGGTCGAGCAGCAGCGGCAGCGTCACCGGCTCCCCGGGGTCGGCCAGGCGGAGGGACACCGCGATCCGGCCCAGCACATCCGCGGGAGTGTGCCCGAGGGTGCGTTGATCGGCGAGGGTCACGGCGCCGTCGCGCTTGGCCAGCCTCTTGCCCTCCGCGTTCAGCGCGAGCGGGACGTGCGCGTACACCGGCGCCGGAAGATCCAGCAGCCCAGCCAGATACGCCTGACGGGGTGCGGAGGAGAGCAGGTCGTCGCCGCGCACGACCTGATCGATGCCCTGCGCGGCGTCGTCGACGACGACCGCCAGGTTGTAGGCGGGGGTCCCGTCGCCGCGTCGCAGCACGAGATCGTCGACGATTCCGGTGAAATCGCCGTGCAGCACGTCGTGCACCGTGAAGAAGTCCGTTCCGGCCCGCAACCGCACGGCCGGCGGGCGGCCCGACGCCATCTTCTCGGCCCGTTCGGCACTCGACAACCTGCGGCACGTGCCCGGATAGGCACCGGCCGGCGCGTGCGGCGCGGAGGTGGCCTGCTGGATCTCGCGTCGGGTGCAGAAACACTCGTAGGTCAGCCCGGCCCGGGTGAGCCGGTCGATCGCCTCCTCGTACAGTCGAAGCCGCCGCGACTGGTGGACGACCTCGGCGTCCCAGTCGATGCCGAGCGCCGCCAGGTCCGCGAGCTGAGTGTGCTCCGCGCCGGGCCGGACCCGATCGAGATCCTCGACGCGCACCAGGAACCGGCGTCCGGTGCTGCGGGCGAACAACCACGCGAGCACGGCGGTCCGAAGGTTGCCCAGATGCAGGTCGCCGGAGGGACTCGGCGCGAACCGCCCGGCTCCCACCGGTGCCTCGGCCTCCGAATAGAACATTCCTGCACCCTATCCGGGTGCGGCTCCGCCGCCGGTGTGCCTGAGTGCGGCTCCGCCGCCCGTGTGCCTTTGTGGCGGTCGGGACCGCCACAACGCAACACCGTCAGAGGAGGTTCACCGCATTCGCCACGACCAGACCGAGGATCACCAGCGACAGCAGGGACTGCACGGCCATGGTCAGCTTCGCCCACCGCGCCAGGGGCAGGACGTCGGCGGGACCGAACGTGGTGGCGTTGATCAGGGCGAGGAACAGGTAGTCGGCGAAGACGGGCCGCCACCCGCTGGGCGCGAGTTCGGGCTCGAGCTGCTGGGGGAACGCCAGGTCGGGATGGGCCCGGGGCCGCAGGTGCCGGTTCACGGCGCCACCACCGTCGAGTTCCCAGTACAGGAAGCCGAATGCCAGGACGGTCTGCATCCACACCAGCGCACCGGACAGCAGCAGGTCGATCGCGACCGTGGCGGTCGGTGCGCTGTGCAGCAGATCCCACACCAGCCGCGCCGCACTCCACGCCGCCCCCGCCGCGATCACGACCACCAGGGCGACGGACAGCGCCCGCACCCATCTGCCCGGGCGGTCGATACGACCGGGGTCGACGATGACGAGCGCGACGAGAACCGATCCCTCGATGACGGGAAGCAACCACGTGTAACCCGGCGAGTAGTGCGAGGGAAGCAGGAACGGCACGGCCATCGACACGAGCACGAACGCCGAGGCGGTCCAGCGCTGTTCCGCGCGTGGGGAAGGTGAAACCTCGGTCATCGCGGAGCCCTCGTTCCGGGTGACGGGATCATTCACTCGGTAGACCGAATGATGGTCGCATCAGTCGTCGGCGAGGGCCAGCTGAATCTGGGTGTGCAGGGAGTGGGTGAGGAACTCCGGCGGATACAGCGCTGGGCATGCGATCGCGTCGAGAGCGAGACCGTTGACGGCGGCGAGCAGCAGCGTCGCCCGTGTCTCCGGCTCCGGGATGCCCATCCGGATCAATACGGCGGACACTCCCGTGCGCATCGTGAACAGCGTCGCGTGGCGGATCGCCCCGAGCGGCGGCGACGTGACCGCGCGGACCGTGAAGGCCGCCATGACCTGCGCTTCGCTGGCTCGCTGTTCGTCGAGCGGCAGCAACTGGCTCAGGGCCGCGAACAAGGTGCGGGACGGGTCGATGTCGGGATCGGTGCTGCTCAGCCGGGCCAGGACCCGGTCGGCGAGCGCCCGGAAGGCGAACGCGAGCATCGCGTCCTTCGTCGGGAAATGATGCTGTACCGCGCCGATGGAGACCCCGGCCTCACTCGCGACCTCGCGCACGCTCGCCGAGTCCAAGCCGCTGCGTGCCGCGACCTGGAGCAGGGCAGCGGCGAGCCGGTTGGGGTTCGTGGTGGCGTACGGACGGGCGCGCATGGATGCACCGTACCTGCATCAATCGGACATACGACGGTATGGGTACCGCTACCGGAGACCGACCGGCACCACGGCGACCAGGCACGACGCCGGTATGCGACGCTCAGGCCTGCCGGCCCAGGTACCCGAGGACCCGGGTGGTGCGGTCGGCGCCCTCGGGCACGTCGACGGCCGGACCGCACACACCCGCCATGCGGATCGATTCCCCCATCGCGGTCGCCGCGGACTCGACGAAATCGAGGTCGGCGTCGGCGATGGTTTCGTCGAGGCCCGTCGCGCGTGCCAGGTCCCACCCGTGCACCACCAGATCGAAGGTGTAGAACCGGTCGACGGTCGCGGCGAGGGACGTTCGCCCGAAATAGCCTTCGTACTCGAGGTTTCCGCGAGCCGGATCGTCGAGGATCTCCTGCATCGCGTCGCGGGTCGCGATCCACGCCCCGACCGGATCCGCTTCCGGTGACGGTTCGGACGGCAGCTCGAGGCCGACCTTGGTGACGATGTCGCGCTGGGTCTCGACGACGTGCTGCACCACGTCGCGCGCGGTCCAGCCGTCGCACGGAGACGGCGAGCTCCACCGGTCGGTGGGGACCGCTTCGACGGTGGCGGTGAACTTGGCGGCGAGGTCGCGGTAGTGGTCGGCGGGGGACGCTGCGTTCGTCATGACCTCGATTGTGGTCGAAGCCCCGCGATCCGAGGCGGTAACTCGCTCGCCGACGTGCCGGCCGAGGAACCGTGGGTAGCTGTCGGTGCCGCTACCTACGGTCCGTGGCCGGCACGGCGCGATCGGATACCGCGGTCAGCGCGGTGCCATACGGATGGCGCCGTCGAGGCGGATCGTCTCGCCGTTGAGCATCGGGTTGTCGATGATGTGGGCGGCCAGCGCCGCGTACTCGTCGGCCTTACCGAGACGCGAGGGATGCGGAACCTGCTCGCCGAGTGAACGCTGCGCTTCCTCGGGGAGACCGGCCATCATCGGGGTCTCGAAGATTCCGGGCGCGATCGTCACGACCCGGATGAGATGCCGGGCAAACTCGCGGGCCAGCGGCAGAGTCAGGGCCGCGACCCCACCCTTCGACGCGGCGTAGGCGGGCTGACCGATCTGCCCGTCGAAGGCGGCGACCGAGGCGGTGTCGACGATGACGCCGCGCTCGCCGTCGATCGGATCGGTCGCGGCGATCTTCTCCGCGGCCAGCCGGATCACGTTGAACGTGCCGACGAGGTTGATGCGGACGACGCGTTCGAACTCCTCGAGGGGAAGGGCCCCGTTGCGGCCGAGGACCTTGCCGGGCGTGGCGACACCCGCGCAGTTGACCGCGACCCGCAGATCACCGAGACCGGCAGCGAAATCGACGGCTGCGGCGACCTCGGCGGGGGAGGTGACGTCGGCGGCGACGAAGTGCGCGCCCTCACCGATGGCCGCTGCCGCGTCGGTACCGCGCGAGCTCGGCAGATCGATCAGCACCACCTGGGCTCCGCGTTCGTGCAGGGCGCGGGCGGTGGCGTTGCCGAGGCCCGAGGCACCACCGGTGACGATTGCGACGGCTCCGTCGATGTTCATGAAATTTCTCCTGGTCGGGGGGACGGTCACGGGGTTCTCGCAACCGGAAGAGACAGGGCGCTCAGCTCACGGCACGCGCACGATGAGAGCGTCGCCCTGACCGCCGCCACCGCAGAGCGCGGCGACACCGGTACCACCGCCGCGGCGGCCGAGTTCGAGCGCGAGGTGCAGCACGATGCGCGCCCCGGACATCCCGAGAGGGTGGCCGAGCGCGATGGCGCCGCCGTTGACGTTGATCCGCGTCCGGTCGAGGCCGAGTTCGCGGGCCGACGCGATGCCGACCGCGGCGAATGCCTCGTTGATCTCGACGAGATCGAGATCGGTCGGGGCGATACCCTCACGCTCGCAGGCCTTTGCGATGGCCCGCGACGGCTGCGACTGCAGGGTCGAATCGGGGCCGGCCACCACGCCGTGCGCGCCGATCTCGGCGATCCAGGACAGTCCGAGTTCCTCGGCCTTGGCCTTGCTCATCACGACGACGGCGGCGGCACCGTCGGAAATCTGCGAGGCCGACCCGGCGGTGACCGTACCGTCCTTCAGGAACGCGGGCGGCAGCTTGGCGAGCGATTCGGCGGTGGTGTCCGGGCGGATGCCCTCGTCCGCGGTGAACAGGACGGGGTCGCCCTTGCGCTGGGGGATCGGCACCGGCACGACCTCGTCGTCGAACAGGCCGTCCTTCCAGGCGCGGGCCGCGTTCTGATGCGACGCCGCGGAGAACTCGTCCTGCTCCTCGCGGGACACGGCCCGCTCGTCGACGTTGGC
This sequence comes from Rhodococcus sp. NPDC003382, assembly GCF_053589135.1. NCBI lineage: Bacteria > Bacillati > Actinomycetota > Actinomycetes > Mycobacteriales > Nocardiaceae > Rhodococcus > Rhodococcus sp. NPDC003382. The sequence goes on along the minus strand of NZ_JBSFRH010000018.1, from coordinate 66,327 downwards.
GTACTCGGTGAGGTTGCCCATGCCCTGATCGGTGAAGACGTCGTAGAGCCCGTCGTGCGCCATGTGGTCGCGCATCGTGACATCGCCGTACTTGAATCCGGTGCGGCTCTTCTCGAGCAGGTGCGGTGCCTGGCTCATCGATTCCTGCCCACCGGCGACGACGATGTCGAATTCGCCTGCGCGGATGAGCTGGTCGGCCATCGCGATCGCGGTCAGTCCGGACAGGCAGACCTTGTTGATGGTCAGGGCCGGGACGTCCATCGGGATGCCGGCCTTGGCGGCGGCCTGGCGGGCGGGGATCTGGCCGGCCCCGGCGGTGAGGACCTGGCCCATGATGACGTAGTCGACCTGGTCGGGGGACACGTGGGCCTTGTCGAGTGCGCCCTTGATGGCGACGGCGCCGAGGTCCGAGCCGGAGAAGTCCTTCAACGAGCCCAGCAGCCGTCCCATGGGGGTGCGGGCGCCGGCGACGATCACAGAGGTGGTCATGAGTGAGCTTTCGGCAGTAGGGCAGTAGGGCAGTGGGGCAGTGGGGAGAGGCGGCGGGTCAGCCGGCCAGGTGACGGCTGATGACCAGTCGCTGAATCTGGTTGGTGCCCTCGAAGATCTGGGTGATCTTGGCTTCCCGCATGTACCGCTCGACGCGGAAGTCGCGGGTGTAGCCGTAGCCGCCGAGGACCTGGACGGCGTCGGTGGTGACCTTCATCGCCGCGTCGGTGGCGACGAGCTTGGCGACCGAGGCGTTGCGCGAGTACGGCAGGCCCGCGTCGCGGCGCCGGGCCGCGTCGATGTAGGTGGCACGGGCCGAGTCGACCGCGGCGGCCATGTCGGCGAGCAGGAAGCCGAGACCCTGGTGGTCGATGATCTTGCGGCCGAACGCCGTCCGCTCCTGGGCGTAGGCAACGGCTTCGTCGAGCGCGGCCTGCGCGAGCCCGACCGCGACGGCGGCGATGCCGAGGCGACCGGAGTCGAGGGCGCTGAACGCGATCTGCAGACCCTGTCCTTCGGCGCCGAGGCGGCGCTCCTCCGGAACGAACGCGTCGTCGTAGTGCGCCGAGGTGGTGGGGACGGCGTGCAGGCCCATCTTCTCCTCGGGCTTGCCGAAGGTCAGTCCCTCGGTGCCCTTGGGGACGAGGAAGCACGAGATGCCCTTGGAGCCTTCACCGGTGCGGGCGAACAGGTTGTAGAAGTCGGCGATGCCGCCGTGGGTGATCCACGCCTTCGAGCCGGTGATGCGGTACCCGCCCTCGGTGGCGGTGGCCTTGCAGGCGAGTGCGGCCGCGTCGGAACCGGCCTGCGGTTCGGACAGGCTGTAGGCGCCGATGGTGTTGCCGCCGAGCATGTCCGGCAGCCACTTCTGCTTCTGCTCGTCGGTGCCGAAGGCCATCAACGGGTGGCAGGCGAGGCTGTGGACGCTGACCGCGACGGCGACCGCGGCCCAGCGGGCGGCGAGTTCCTCGAGAACCTGCAGGTACACCTCGTAGGGCTGGCCACCGCCGCCCCACTCCTCGGGGTACGGCAGGCTCAGCAGCCCGGCCTCGCCGAGGGTGGCGAAGACGCCCTCGGGATAGGTCTCCGTCTTCTCGTGCTCGTCGACGATCGGTGCCAGCACCTTGTCGGCCACGTCGCGGGTGAGCTGGATGAGGTCACGGGCCTCGTCGGTGGGCAAGAGACGGTCGACGGCCACAGGATTCTCCTCGGGGAATACGGAAAGTAGTACTGGGTTCTGCTTCACAGTACTGCCGACAGGAGCGTACTGCAATCAGTCCCCCAGTACTATCACTCGTATGGATTCCCGCTCGTCCTTCGCCACCGCTCGTCGCACCGAACTGTTCGACGGGCTGGTGGAGCTGTTCCTCGCGGAGGGCTTCGCACATCTGACGCTCGATGCGATCGCTGCGCGCCTCCAATGTTCCAAGTCCACCCTCTACACCCTCGCCGGCAGCAAAGAACAGCTGGTCACGGCGGCGACGGTGCACTTCTTCAAAAGGGCGACCGAACAGGTCGAATCGAAGGTCGCCGCCGCGGGATCCCACGACCGCATCGCCGCATACCTCACGGCCGTCGGTGAGGCCCTCGCCGCGGCGTCGGAGAAGTTCATGAACGACCTCGACGCCTTCGCCCCGGCCCGCGAGGTGTACGAGCGCAATACCCGGATCGCGGCCCGCCGTGTCCAGGAACTGATCACCGAGGGCGTCGCCACCGGCGACTTCCGAGGAGTCAACGCGGCCTTCGCCGCAGACCTCGCCGCGACGATGATGGTGCGCATCCAGCAGGGTCGCGTCCGTGCCGCCACCGGGCTCGACGATGCGAGCGCCTACCGCGAACTCGCCTCCATCCTCACCACCGGCGTCACCGCCTGACGCACAGCGTCCGGTCGGAACCCGGCCGCCGACAGCGCGGTCGCCGGTGCGAATCTCCGGGCGGTCGGCCCGATCCGCCCCGATACGACCCTTCCCGGTGGGACAATCGGACGGACCCACAACAGTGTTTGTCGAGGTCGGCGGGGGGACGTCCGGAAGATTCCGGCCCTGCCTCGCGGTATGCGGGTACGGGCACCGACTGGGAGAAGGACCCGATTCCTATGAACAGATTCGTGCGGAGAAGAGTTGTGCGCGCTGCGACGCCGTTGGCGTTCGCAGCCGTCCTGGTGCTGGCCGGTTGCTCCGACGACGGCAACGGCGACACGGACACCGACAGCGGAGCCTACGACCACGGGACCACGCACACCAGCGACGAGACCCGAACGACGGAAGCCGCCTCTCCTCCACCTGCCGGCGCGGCGGGGGCGGCCCTCGCGGTCGCAGGGTCCGAACTGGGCGACATCATCGTCGACGGCAGCGGGATGACCGTCTACGTCTTCGACCAGGACACTCCCGGCTCCGGCACGAGCGCGTGCACCGGACCGTGCCTCGACGAGTGGCCACCGGTCCTCACCGACACGACCACCCCTCAGGTGGAGGGCGTCGGCGGGCAGATCGGCACGATTCCCGCGCCGGACGGCAGGCAACAGATCACGGTGAACGGATGGCCGATCTACTTCTATGTCGACGACACCGCCCCCGGTGAGGTCGACGGTCAGGGCGAAGGCGGCGTGTGGTGGGTTCTCGACCCCGCCGGCCAGAAGGTGACCACGCAGAACTGATCTCGGCCCGGAAGTCACCGCGCGGCTCGGGTCGCGCGGTGACTCACCCGCGTCGAATTTCCCACTCGTGTAATGGATTCGGTCAAGTAAAGCCGTAAATCGTTCCGTCCGAACCGTTCCCGTGTCGGATCGATCCCTGCGGGACGTCGTGCCGAAACGAGGTCGACCCTTCACGTTTCCTCCATCGTCTTTCGGGTATCCGCTCGGGGACGAGGAGGTCGACGAGATGCCTGTGTGGGGATGGATCCTGATCGGGGTGCTCGCGGCGATCGCCGTGATCGCCGTCGTCGCCGCGATTGTCGCCGCGCGCGCCGCGCGCGGCCGCACGCGGACGGAGCACCTGAAGGAGCGGTTCGGGCCCGAGTACGAGCGGACCGTCGACGAGGTCGGCGAACGACGTGCCGCCGAGAACGAGCTCGCGGCCCGCGAGAAGAAGCGGGAAGCGCTCGACATCGTGGCGCTCTCGCCCGAAGCACGCGAGAGATACCAGGAGACCTGGCGGACGGTGCAGACCTCGTTCATCGACGATCCCTCGGGTGCGGTCGGCGCCGCGGACCGGCTCGTCACCGAAGTCATGCGCGAGCGCGGCTACCCGGTCGACGACTTCGACCGGCGCGCGGCCGACATCTCGGTCGATCACCCGACGGTCGTCGAGAACTATCGCGCTGCGCACGGCATCTACCTGACGCAGCAGAACGGCACTGTCCGCACCGAGGACCAGCGCGAGGCGTTCGTGCACTATCGAACGCTCTTCGAATCGCTCCTCGCGCGGGACAACGAGCAGGGCAACCCGAAGGAGGCGCGCGCATGACCACCCAGGAACCGCATCCCGGCAGCACCGAAACGACCGGGGGAGTAGCACCATCGACCGAGGCAGCCGGATCGTCGACCTACCGCACCGACCCGACGACCGGGGAAAGCGCAGTACCGACGGACACCGGAGTGCCGGCGGACACCCCCGTGTCGACGGGAGAGACGGCCGCGAGGACCGAGAGTGCTGCTCCGCCCGCCGGTGATCTCGGGTCGGCCGGCGATGTCGGTACACCGACCGCGCAAGCCGAGAGGACCTCCGCGGCGCCCGAATCGGAGTCTCGCGACGAACTTTTCGGGCACGAGGAGTTGTCGGGACTCAGGTCGCGCTGGGACGAGGTCCAGGCCGGTTTCGTCGACGATCCCCGGGAGTGTGTCCGGAAGGCGGACGGTCTGGTGTCCGATGTCGTCGAGCGGCTCACGAGCGGCTTCGCGGACGCGCGGTCGCGGCTCGAGGAGCAGTGGGCCCGAGGCGACGAAGCGTCCACCGAAGATCTCCGGCTCGCGTTGAAGCGCTACCGCGACTTCTTCCAGCGGTTGCTCTCGGTCTGAGCGGACGGTTCACATCGGCCGGGTAGCGGGCTTGTAGGGGAGGTATCTCACCGCGACGGTGAGCGCCCCTGCGGCCGCCGTCGCGATCCACAGCGCGTGCAGACCGAGGGCGCGGTGGGCGAGTGCGCCGAGCACGGCGCCTCCCACAAGCCCGGCCCACAGCCCGAGATACGGCAGGAAGGACCATCGGGGTCCCCCGAACATCGCCGCGGCGACGCGCTGGCCGATCTTGACCAGCGCGCCCGTCATGTAGGTCAGCGCCACGCTGGTTTCGCCGTCGCGCCGGAACACGTTGTTCTCGGCGCCCATCGCCAGGGTCATCGCGATGATCGCCACCGGCGTCCAGCCGAGCGCCGCCGCGACCGCGCCGGCGAACAACAGGGCGGACACCGTCGCCAGGACCGCGAACTTGCGGCTGCGGCGATCCGGGCCGGTGATCTCCGCGACGACGCCGCCGAGTACGACGCCCGCGACGAACAACCCGAGGATCCCCGCGACGAGTGCGGCCTGCGACCAATGTCCGTCGGCGATACCCACGGACATGCGGGTGGAGTTACCGCTCATGAAGGAGACGAACACCCCGCCGAGCGTGACGAAACCGAGGGCGTCGACGAATCCCGCGAGGGAGGACAAGGCGATTGCCAAGCCCTGGAGTTTCCTGTCGTATCCGACCACTCCCCAAATGCTAATGATTCGGTGGGCGTGCGCCGCGCCACGCCTCCGATTTTGCTTACCTCGTGCAACGAGGCAGTGTGGTCGGGCGACAGTCCACGGATCCATCCCGACCAGGAGTATTTCGAGTGACCGGCCGATCGGCGACCTTCAACCGGGGCGGCCGGCTCGTTGCCGCCGTCGCCGCGATTGCAACCCTTACGGGATGCGGCGTGACCGCAGACCCCACGACCGCGACCGTCTCCCGATCGGCGCCGGTCACCGCCGCCCCCGCACCCACCGACTCCGAACCGCAGCCGAGCGGAGCCTCCACGTCCGAGGCGACGGCGGCGCTGGCGGTCCTGGCGCAACTGCCGATCAAGGGCCGCGCACCGAAGAGTGGTTACGACCGCGAGCTGTTCGGGCAGGCGTGGAGCGACGACGTCGACGTCGACGGCGGCCACAACGGCTGCGACACTCGCAACGACATCCTGCGCCGCGACCTCGTCGACATCGAGTTCAAGCCGGGTACCCGCGACTGCGTCGTCCTGTCGGGCACCCTGCACGATGCCTACACCGGCACGACCATCCCGTTCACCCGCGGCCAGGGAACGTCCGAGGCCGTGCAGATCGACCATGTCGTCGCGTTGTCGGACGCCTGGCAGAAGGGCGCGCAGCAACTCGACGCGCAGACCCGCGTGGACTTCGCGAACGATCCGCGCAACCTCCAGGCCGTCGACGGCCCGACGAACCAGAAGAAGAGCGACGGTGATGCCGCCACCTGGCTGCCGCCGAACCGCGCGTACCGGTGCACCTATGTGGCACGGCAGGTCCAGGTGAAGGCGGCGTACGGGCTGTGGGTGACGCAGGCCGAACACGACGCGATCGCGCGGGTGCTGTCCGAGTGCGACGGAGCCGCGGCATCCGAACCGGTTGCGACGCAGACTCCCGAGCCTTCCGTCCCGGCGTCGACCGGTGTGTACTTCGCGAACTGTGCCGCGGCCCGCGCGGCCGGAGCGGCACCGCTGTATGCCGGACAACCCGGCTACCGCCCGGAGATGGACGGCGACCGCGACGGGGTTGCCTGCGAGTAGCCGGAACTGCTGTGGCAGAGCAGTTTCCGCGAGATCAGCCCGCGGAGACGGCTGCCGGACGTGCCTGCATGCCCAGCAGGGTCAGGACCGTCAGGAAGGCCGCGCCGCCGACGATGGCGATGTCGGCGACATTGCCGACGAACCACTTGTTGTAGGCGATGAAGTCGACGACGTGCCCGCGAGCGAACCCGGGCGCGCGGAACAGGCGATCACCCAGGTGGCTCGTGACGCCGCCGAGCAGCGCGCCGACGCCGAGCGCCCATGCAGGAGAGAGGGTTCGCGCCGCCAGCACGGTGAGGGCGACGACCGCGACGCCCGCGACCACGGTCAGCACCCAGGTGGAGTCGGCGCCGAGCCCGAATGCCGCGCCGGGGTTGTAGACGAGCCGCCACTCGAGGAATTCGCCGACGACGGGCGTCGAGACGCCCGGGGACACGGTCGATTCCGCCCACCACTTGCTGAGCTGGTCGGCGACGACGACGCCGGTTGCCAACGCGAGGATCCAGGGCAGGAATCGGGAGGTCGACGGCACGGCGTCATCGTTCCCGATCCGCGGCACGATTGCGAGCATCGGGTTCCTCGAGGTGGGACGGTCGACCCGGCGTGTCCGGGCCCGTCGGGAGACCGGAGGAAGCGACCATGACTGTATGGAGCCTGAGCCGCGCCTTCACCTGACCACCGGCGGTCCGGTCGACGACCCTGTTCTGCCCGAGGACTGGCAGCCCTCCGACGACGCGATGCTCGCGCTGTCGATCGCCCTCGACATCGATGTGAACGCGGCGACGGTGCAGTTTCTCGACCGGTATCGGGGCCGCCGCCTGTCGGAGGCGACCCCCGAGGGGGCACCGAGGACGTCGTGGCTCGGTCTGTGGTGCATCGCCCTCGTCCTCGAGGACGGCCGCCGTCAGGAGGTGTTCCGTCGCCAGCTGCGGGCGACGAGGGAGCAGATCGAGGCGGCCCGCGAGATCGGTGAGCAGCTTGCTTCGGTGCCGGCACCGGCACCGGCCGGCGGGCTGCGGCTGGTGCCGCGAGCAGAGCACTGACCCGCGGTGCACCGCGAAAAGGAAAACGCCCGTGACCTGCATTTCTGCCGGTCACGGGCGTTTCCCGTGGCGGAGGATAGGGGATTTGAACCCCTGAGGGCGTTAACCCAACCCGCGTTCCAGGCGAGCGCCATAGGCCACTAGGCGAATCCTCCGTGGGGAAGCATACCGAACACTCCGCGATTCTTGCCAAACGAGCAGGTGGCGGTGACTTTTCTCGGGGTCGCCTCGGGGCGATTCCACGCCTGGGTGGCATGTCCTCTACACTTGCCGATGGATCCCGCGCGGCGCGCATCCTGTGAACTCCCCCAGGGCCGGAAGGCAGCAAGGGTCAACGGGCTCTGCCGGGTGCGCGGGGTCCCCTTAGTCTCCGCCGATGCCCGTGTCGCCGTGCACGGTGAAAGGTTCTTCCGCATGCCTGTCCAAACCCAGATCGGGTTGATGAGCCATGAGGAACTCGTTGCAGAGCACGAGCGCCAGTCCGCCAATTACGACCGGCTGAAGACCGAGAAGCTCACGCTGGACCTGACCCGCGGCAAGCCGTCCCCCGAACAGCTCGACCTCTCCGCAGAGCTGCTGTCGCTGCCGGGCGAGGGCGACTACCGCGACGGAAGCGGCACCGACTGCCGCAACTACGGCGGCCTCACCGGCCTGCCGGAGCTGCGCGCGATCTTCGCCGAGCTGCTGAACATCCCGGTCGAGAACCTCGTCGCCGGTAACAACGCGAGCCTCGAGATCATGCACGACCTGATCGTCGCGTCGCTGCTGCACGGCACCGTCGGTTCGCCGCGTCCGTGGTCGCAGGAACCGGTCGTCAAGTTCCTGTGCCCGGCCCCCGGCTACGACCGTCACTTCGCGATCACCGAGTCCTACGGCATCGAGATGATCCCGGTGCCGCTGCGTGACGACGGTCCGGACACCCACCTCATCGCCGAGCTGGTCGCCGCGGATCCACAGATCAAGGGCATGTGGACGGTACCGACGTACTCGAACCCGACCGGTGCCGTCTACTCCCTGGACGTCGCCCGCGCGCTGGTGTCGATGCCCACCGCGGCTCCCGACTTCCGGATCTTCTGGGACAATGCCTACGCGGTGCACCCCCTCGTCGAGGACTGCGCGCCGGCCATCGACATCCTCGGCCTCGCCGCCGAGGCCGGGAACCCGGACCGGATCTTCGCGCTCGCCTCGACCTCGAAGATCACCTTCGCCGGTTCGGGCGTCAGCTTCTTCGGGGCGTCCGCCGCCAACCTGGCCTGGTACCAGAAGTTCCTGGGCATCAAGACGATCGGCCCGGACAAGATCAACCAGCTGCGGCACCTGCGGTTCTTCGGCGACGCCGACGGCGTGCGTGCCCACATGGCCAAGCATCGCGAGATCCTCGCGCCGAAGTTCGCGCTGGTGCTGCGCATCCTCGAGGATCGTCTCGGCGCGTCGAAGGTCGCGTCCTGGACCGAACCCAAGGGCGGCTACTTCATCAGCCTCGACGTCGTCGAGGGCACCGCGAAGCGGGTCATCGCGCTGGCGAAGGACGCCGGCATCGCGCTGACCGGCGCCGGATCGGCGTTCCCCTACAAGAACGACCCCGACGACAAGAACATCCGGCTCGCGCCGAGCTTCCCGTCGCTCGACGAACTGGCCAAGGCCATGGACGGCGTCGCCACGTGCGTGCTGCTCGCCGCCACGGAGAAGGCCCTCGCCGGCTGAGCGAGCCACCGGCTTCCTTCCGCCGTCGCACCCGAACCGGGTGCGGCGGCGGTTGCTTTCCCGGGTGTCCGTCCGTTTCGAGCGAGTTGTGCCCAGGCTGTGGACAAATCTGTGGACAACCCGTGGACCGACGGTGGACCGGCCGTGGACAACTCCCCGACACAGGGCTGTGACCTCGGAAAATATCCGGAATGGGCTTTTTCCACAGGAGATGCCATACTGCCCGATCAGGGTCGCCGCGAGTTCCGCGGCGGGTTCGGAAGTGGTGAGTGTGATGGAATACCGCGCTCTCGTGAAATCCGGAGCCGGCGCAACCGCCGTCGCGTCCGTTACGGGATGCCACGGCGTGCTCGATGTCTTTCTCCTGGCGCTCGATATCGACGCCTCGACGGTCCCGCGACCTCCTGTTCCGCCCGCCGCGGCGGTCGATCCGTTCCTGCCCGCGCGGATCGGAGCGAACCCCGCCAGCGATCACGGTGTCCGTCCGGCAGTTCTGCTCGCGTACCGGCACATCGTCGATCGCACACGACCCGAGGTGTCGTTCGGCGTCTCGACCGGGGCGCTGCGGGCGGGCTCGTCGGCTCGTCCGTTCGTCGGCGCTCCCGCGACCTGTGCGTCGTTGTGGGAGATCCCGGGACACGGACTCGTGCTCGCGTTGGAGACACTGACCGACAAGCCCTCCCTCGTCGGCCGGCGTATCGATCCACTGCAGGACCGTGAGGGGAAGGGTTTCCGGCCCACCGTCGACGGATTCCTCGCCCCGTTCGAGCTGACGTCGTCGGCTTCTCTCGAAGATCTGTTCCCGGGATCAACCGGATGATGCCCGTCCCCGCGACCTACCGGCCGCTGCCCGAGATCGTCGTGCACCGGCATCGCGGGGTCGGCGATCGCAAGGTCGTCGAGGCGCTGATGGTGGAGATCGTGTCGAGTGGGGGCGAGCGGGTACGCGACCTCGTCGATGGCAACGCGACCGGATCCCGTGTCCGGGCCACTGCCCGCGCGTGGGGTGTGGTGTGGCGGTGGGATCGGGTTCAGCTCGTCGAGGCGCCCGCACAACCCGGCGCCGCGATCGCGGTGCGGGAGGACTGCGGCGCCGTGCTGCTCGATCTCGAGGCGACCTCGGTGGACAGCGACTACACGACTCACGGAACCGGGGACATGATCTTCGGGCTGCTGCCGTGGGTCGCGATGCGGGCGAACTGCTCGCGGGACTTCTGGAAGATGCTCGCGCACCTGCGTAACCACGAGGATCTCGACGGTGATCGGCTCCGTGCCGCGCTCGACGACGTCGCCGCGATGCAGGCCCGCAAGATGGAGCGGGCACTGCTGCGCAAGGAATCGATACACGACGACCGGTTCCATTCGTGGACACAGCCGACGCAGCTGCGGTCGCTGCTGGTGCGCCGCGTGGCCGACGACATCGCCGCCCTCGACGGAGAACTCGCCGAGGCGGCCGAGGTGATCGAGCACGCGGTACGACGCAGCGTGGAACTGCGCGGTCAGCGGCACTCGCGGCTCGCCCGCGGATGGTCCGCGGCGGCATCGGTCATCGCGGTCGTCGCATCGTTCGCGGCTCTCGCAGCGGTTCCCGCCGAATCGGAACCGACGCTGTTCCCGCACTGGCTGTACGCGTTCAGCGCCACGCTGGCGCTCACCGTCGTCGCGATCGCCGTCGCCGTACTGTGGCGACGGCGATAACGGGCAGGGCATGATCAACCCATGGCATCGACGCTGAATCTGGTCGGGGACCCGGACGCCGACGCGCTGCTCGCCTCCGACCCGCTGGCACTGCTCATCGGCATGCTCCTCGACCAGCAGGTTCCGATGGAGACGGCCTTCGCCGGCCCGAAGAAGCTCGTCGACCGGCTCGGCAGTCTCGACGTGCACGCGATCGCGGAAGCCGATCCCGACGACTTCGTCACCGTCTGCGCGCAACCCCCGGCCGTGCACCGGTTCCCGAAGTCGATGGCACAGCGGATCCAGGCCCTGTGCGCCGCGATCGTCGACGAGTACGACGGCGATGTGTCGGCCATCTGGACGTCGGGAGATCCTGACGGCAAGCAGGTTCTGAAGCGGTTGAAGGCGCTGCCCGGCTACGGCGACCAGAAGGCTCGCATCTTCCTGGCGCTGCTCGGCAAGCAGATGGGTGTGCAGCCGGCGGGTTGGCGCGAGGCCGCCGGCGACTACGGCCAGGAGGGATCCCGCCGATCCATCGCCGACGTCGTCGACGAGAAGTCGCTGCAGGAGGTGCGCGAGTTCAAGAAGTCGGCGAAGGCGGCGGCCAAGAAGGGCTAGCGTCCGGTCCATCAACCCCCTTCTCTTCCGAGCGAGCGGTACATTCGGTCGGTTGAAGGAGACGGGTGTACCGCTCGCTCGGAAACGGGGAAGGTTCACACCCGTGGCCCCTCCGGCGGCTCGACGGTTCCGGCGCCCGACCTCGGGATGATGCTGATCATCCCGTTCGGTTCGAGATAGGCGCGGGCGACCTCGTCCGCATCGGAGATGCCGTGCAACCGAGTTGCGACAGCACTTCCTGTTCCGTCATGAACTCGCGACGCAACGCCCGGCGATTGAACTGACCGTCGGTGATGAGGGGCCGCGGCCGGGATTTGACGAGTCGTGCCAGACGCGGCCACCGATATGCGGCCGCGTCGATACCGACGCTGCAGAACAACATGGTGGCCGCGACCACCAGTCCGTCGCCGACCGACTGGGCATCGGCCATCATCCCGGCTCCTGCCGCGTCGGCAACAAGTACGACCACGAGAAGATCGGTCAGGCCGATGCCGCCGGATTCGCGTTGACCGATGATCCGGAGCAGCACCATCAGTGCGAGGAAGGTGATGACTCCCCGGGTGATCAGTTCCACGGTCGGCATGCTGGGCATCAAGGTCGTGGTCCAGTCCATGGGTCCTCCCGCAGTTCCGGTGACAGGTGCCGTATCGATGGTGTCCACGACTGCGTGAGCGTGTGGCCTGTTCGGACGGGATCGGTCCGCGGGGCGACGGCCGGACGAACCGGTCAGGAATCGAGAAGCCCGCGACGCCCCTCGGTTCCTACCGTGGTGGACATGACGACCACAACAGCACCCACCACGTCCATCACATCCGTCACGCTCGAGGTCGCCGACGTCGACGCCGCGCATCGCTTCTACAAGGCGTTCGGGGTCGACTCCTGCATCCGACTTCGGGAGTCCGCCGAAAACACCTCCGGTTTCCGGGGGTTCACGCTTGCACTGACGGTCTCCGGCCCCGCGACCGTCGACGCATTCCTCGACGCCGCCGTCGATGCCGGCGCCGAGGTGACCAAACCGGCGGCGAAGTCCCTGTGGGGCTACGGCGGGTCCGTCCAGGCGCCGGACGGCACGATCTGGAAGATCGCGACGTCGGCGAAGAAGGACACCGGTCCCGCCACCCGCAACATCGACGAGTTCGTCCTGCTGCTCGGTGTCGACGACGTGAAGGCCGCCAAGAAGTTCTACGTCGAGCGCGGACTCGTCGCCGGCAGGAGCTTCGCCGGCAGGTACGCCGAATTCGTCTCCGACGCATCGAGTCCCGTCACGCTCGCGCTGTACAAGCGTCGGGGATTGGCGAAGCTTCTCGGGGTTCCGGCCGACGGCACCGGCTCGCATCGCATCGTCATCGGCTGCACTGCAGAAGGATTCGTCGATCCGGACGGTTACGTCTGGGAGGCTGTCGTGGGTTGAGGGCCTGCATCCGCAGGTCTCAGGTTCGCGCTGCGTCGACGAATCGCTCGTCGCGCAGGACCGGGACGGACTCGCTCCGCCCGACCTCCGCCGCGACCGCGACGTCGCCGGCGTAACCGGCGGCGATCAGCTCGCGCCCCGACGCGCAGTCGTGCAGCGCATCGGCGACCCGCTCCGACACCGTCGCCCAGGCGTCCGCCGCGACCTGTGCCTCCGGCGACCGCGGGCCGTGAACGGAGAGCCCGGCGATCACGGCTCCGGCGCCCCACAGGTCCTCGATAGCCGGACGGAGGGATCCATCGGGCCACTTCTCCCCGCCGGCGACGACCGCGACTACCGATCCCGGGTGGTTCCGGTCGATCCACCGGGCCACGGCGCCGGCATTGCGGAGCGACGCGGCGACGCACAGCGGCGCCGACCTACCGAGTTCGTACGCGATCGACGATCCGTTCGGGGACGGCAGCACGAGCCGCTCGAGCCCGGTGGCCGCGCGAATCGTGGCGGGGGACAGGCTGACCGCGCCCGGACCGGCTGCTCGACGACCGATGGCGAGCGCCGCGTCGCGTTCGGCCGCATAAGCGGCGGCACCGTCGTCGTTCCAGCGGTACGGGAACACCTCCACGCCTCGGTCGAGTGCGACGGACAGGGTCGTGGTGAACGACAGCACGTCGACGACCACCGCGATGTCGGCGCTGCTTGTGATGTCGACACCGCCCGCGACGGCCGCGGCTCCCGGCAGGCCCCACTCGAATCGGACGCCGAAGTCGCGTTGCGTGTGTGCCGGATTCATCCGGTCAGCGTGCCACAGCACCGCTGTGATCGCGGATACCGATACGGCGGAATCGTATCCGCGTGGGGCTCAGTCATCCGCTGAGACGATCGAGGGGAAGGATGGCTGGAGGCCGAGCGGATATGCGAATTGTTTCGTCCCCTGTTTGCCGAGACGTGGCGTGGCTTCGGGGACGACCACACCGTCGTCCGCCGCGATCTGCACCAGGAGCCGCTGCCGCACCTGACCGACGCGGGGCTGCACCACGCGGCGCGTCTGCGCGTGGACGGCGAAACACCCGATGCCGCGGCGGAGAAGTTGCAGGCCGAGCTGATCGCGGAGGTAGCGGCCGCGGACGTCGTCGTGATCGGTGCCCCGATGTACAACTGGTCGCTGCCGTCGACGTTGAAGGCGTGGATCGACTACATCCATGTTCTCGGAACCACGGTTCCGTTCGACAACCCGGACCGCCTGTTCGCGGGCAAGCCCGTCGTGATCGTGTCGAGCCGGGGCAACACGTACGCGCCCGGCACGCCGGGGGAGGGCACCGACCACACGGTTCCGCCGCTGCAGCAGGTTCTCGGTGTGTCGCTTGGAATGGCCGTCGAGGTGGTAACCGCCGAACTCACTCTCGCCGACCGGCTGGCACCGCTCGCTCCGCTTGCCGGGCAGGCGAAGGAAAGCCGCTCCGCCGCAGAGGAATCCGTGCGCACCCTGGCGATCGAACTGGGCTCCCGGGCGTGACGCTGTCCGGTTCGGGACGTCCGGCGCCGGTGGGCCGGACACGACCGGCCGGAGATTTGCCGAACCCCCTCGTATCGGGTGTGATCGAAGTGGGTACTACGCCGAGGCGGGTCACCGTCCCGGCGCGCCCGAAAAGGAGGGATAACCATGCAGGTCCAGCTCAACAAGGACGGCAACATCCAGGTCGACGAGGACATCGTCCGCAGGCTGGAAGGTGAAGTGGAGTCCGCTCTCGAGCGCTTCGGCGATCGGATCACCCGCGTCGAGGTCCATCTCGGTGACGAGAACGCCGCGAAGACCGGCGTCGACGACAAGCGCTGCGTGCTCGAGGCCCGCGTCGCAGGTCAGCAGCCGATCGCGGTCACCCACCACGCCGGTTCGGTGAAGGAAGCCTTCGACGGTGCCGTCGGCCGCCTGCAGAAGCAGCTCGACTCCCGGCTCGGTCGCTCCGGCAACCACAAGGGCGGACCGTCCATCCGTCACATGCCGGTCGACAAGGACGCACTCTGATCCGACGACCGCGCTCACCGCGCGCATGACGACGATCGCCCCACCGCACACAGCGGTGGGGCGATCGTCGTTTTGGGCCCGGCCGGAAGCCGGTCACTGCTGGGGCTGTTCGTCCTGTTTTTCCCGGCGAAGGTCGCGGGGCAGGACCGAGAACGGGGAGTGTGCCGCGGCGCCCCCACCGATCGGTCCGTGCCCGACGACGCCGTGCTCGTACGCGGATTCGGCGTGCAGGGCGAGGTCGATGCCCGTCGACTCGGCCTCCCGGTCCACCCGGAACCCGAAGAACCGGTCGATCACCTTGCCCAGGGCGTAGGTGACCCCGAACGCGTAGAGGCCGACCACCGCGACCGCGAGGATCTGCTTGCCGAGCTGGGCGAGGCCGCCGCCGTAGAACAGGCCGGTCGGGCCGTCGGTCATCACCGCGGTCGCGAGCAGTCCGATGAGGATGGTGCCCACGATGCCACCCACGAGGTGCACGCCGACGACGTCGAGCGAATCGTCGTAACCGAGCCGGAACTTCCAGCCCACCGCGAACGAGCAGACCACACCCGCAACCGCGCCGACGACGACCGCGCCCATCACCCCGACGGTCCCGCACGCCGGGGTGATCGCGACCAGACCGGCGACGACGCCGGAGGCCGCACCGAACGTGGTGGGGTGTCCGTCGCGGCGCTGTTCGACGAACAGCCAGCCGAGCATGCCGGTGCAGCCCGCGACGAGCGTGTTGAGGAAGATCGCGGCAGCCTTGCCGTCCGCCGCCAGCGCCGAACCGGCGTTGAATCCGAACCACCCGAACCACAGCAGGCCGACGCCGAGCAGCACCAGCGGAAGATTGTGTGGTCGCATCGAATCGAGTTTGAAACCGAGACGCGGGCCGAGAACCATGGCCAGTGCCAGGCCGGACGCGCCGGAGACGATTTCGACGACGAGCCCGCCCGCGTAGTCCAGCGCGCCGAGCCGTGCGATCCAGCCGTCCGGTCCCCAGACCCAGTGCGCCACCGGCACATACACGAGCAGCGACCAGACCGGCACGAACAGCATCCACGCCGAGAACTTCGCGCGGTCGGCGATCGCGCCGCTGACGAGGGCTGCGGTGAGGATCGCGAAGGTGAGCTGGAACGTGGCGAACAGGATCTCGGGGATCTGTCCGTGGACGGTGGTCGGGGAGATGCCGCTCATCCCGAGATGGGAGAGCCCGCCGAGCAGGCCGCCGCCGAGGTCGTCGTCGAAGGTGAGGCTGTAGCCGGCGATCAGCCAGGTCACCGTCACCAGCGGGATCGAGACGAAACTCATCATGATCATGTTGAGCACGCCGGTGGACCGCACCATGCCGCCGTAGAACAGCGCGAGACCCGGGGTCATCAGCAGGACCAGGGCGGTGCTCGCCAGCAACCACGCGGTGGCACCGGCATCGATTGTCGAGGGCACGAGCGAATCTCCTCACGGGCACTGAATCTCAATGCACCGGGATTCGACGATCCGACCGTGGCGTTTCCTCCGAGGGGCGGTGGTGTTGCGAACGCGTTACGGAAATCTCACCCGCTGTGTTTATGTCCGTTATGCGTCGTCCGACGCTTTCCGAGCGGGGCCTTCGGCGAGGAGCAGGTAGAGCGCGCGTCGCGCGTCGGCCAGGATGTCGCGGGCCGCGGCGATCTGTTCGTCGGTCCCGCTGACGGCGACCGAGCGTGCGGCGTGATGGACCTCGGCGAGCGCGCTCCGCAGATCGGGCGTGTCCGCCGATGCCGTGAATCCCGCGAACGGGTCGGTGACCGCGGAGGCCGGGTCTTCGAGGTAGCGACGTCCGGCGTCGGTGAGCGAGGCGAGCTTGCGTCCGCCGTCGACCTCGACGTGGACGAGGCCTTCGTCCTCGAGCTGGGAGATGGTCGGGTAGATCGCACCCGGGCTGGGACGCCAGGTTCCGCCCGTGCGCTCGGTGATGGCCTGCATCAGCTGGTAGCCGTGCATGGGCTGCTCGGCCAGCAGGATCAGGGTAGCGGCGCGGACGTCGCCGCGCTGGGCCCGCCCGCGATGGCGTCGGCCGCCCCGGGCCTCTCCGCCGCCGCGATGCGGGCGGGGTCCGCCGAAGGGATGCTCGCCGCGCCGGGGTCCGTCGCCGCGGCGCCGGCCGCGGTGGAACTCGCCGTCGGGGGTGTTGTGTCGGCGCTGTCCGCCGAGGTGTCGTTCGTTGCGCATTGTGTACGCCCTTTCTGTTTGTTCGACACCAACAAGATAGAACGCGATATATCGTTAACGCAAGCGTCGGGAGTGTGTGGTCTCGATCACGGACCGTCGCCACCTGCCCGGACCGCCCGGTGGCGACCACTCGGCCCTCGTGTCGGAGTGCGCCGGTAGTCTCGGCGCGTGGCCCTGTACCGGAAGTATCGACCGGCGACCTTCGCCGAGGTGGTGGGGCAGGAGCACGTCACCGAGCCCCTCAGCACCGCCCTCGACACGGGACGTATCAATCACGCGTACCTGTTCTCCGGGCCGCGCGGTTGCGGCAAGACCTCGTCGGCGCGCATCCTCGCGCGGTCCCTGAACTGCGTGGAAGGTCCGACGTCGAAGCCGTGTGGGGTCTGCGCCTCGTGTGTCGCGCTCGGTCCCGGTGGAGGCGGCAACCTCGACGTCATCGAACTCGACGCGGCCAGCCACGGCGGTGTCGACGACACCCGCGAACTGCGCGACCGCGCGTTCTACGCCCCGGCCGAGTCCCGGTATCGCATCTTCATCGTCGACGAGGCGCACATGGTCACCACGCAGGGCTTCAACGCTCTGCTCAAGATCGTGGAGGAACCGCCGGAGCACCTGATCTTCGTGTTCGCGACGACCGAACCGGAGAAGGTGTTGCCGACCATCCGGTCGCGCACCCATCACTACCCGTTCCGGCTGCTCGCGCCGACCGCGATGCGCGGATTGCTCGAACGGATCTGCACGCAGGAGAACGTGCCCGTCGAGGACGCCGTGTACCCGCTGGTCATCCGGGCGGGCGGAGGGTCGCCCCGCGACTCGCTGTCGGTGATGGACCAGTTGCTCGCCGGGTCCGGGCCCGAAGGCGTGACCTACTCGCGCGCGCTCGCGCTGCTCGGTGTCACCGACGTCGCGCTCATCGACGAGGCCGTCGACGCGCTCGCGGTCGGGGACGGAGCGGCACTGTTCGGCACCGTCGAGAAGGTGATGGACGCGGGACACGATCCGCGGCGCTTCGCGGTGGACCTGCTCGAGCGCCTGCGGGACCTGATCCTGCTCCGCTCGGTGCCCGACGCCGCCGACCGCGGTCTCGTCGACGCGCCGGGCGACATCCTGGACCGGATGCGCGACGAGGCCGACCGGATCGGACCGGCCACGCTCACGCGGTACGCCGAGATCGTGCACGCGGGTCTCGGGGAGATGCGCGGCGCGACCGCGCCGCGCCTGCTGCTCGAAGTGATGTGCGCCCGAATGCTGCTGCCGGCTGTATCCGATGCGGAAACCGCTGTGCTGCAACGGCTCGAGCGGCTCGAACAGGGGTTCGTCCCGGCGACGGGTGCTGCGGCCCCTGCCGGTGCTGCGGCCCCGGCGGCCGCGCCGCGCCCGGTGCCGGAACCGGCGGTCGCGCCGATCGCACCCGACGAACCCGCCGCCCGGTTCCAGCGGCCGTCGCAGCGTCGGGCGATGGAACAGGCAGCGCCCGCTCCGCAGGCGGAACCTGCACGTCCGGCGCCGCAGGCGGAGCCTGCACGTCCGGCGCCGCAGACAGAGCCTGCGGCGGTGGCACCTCCGGAACCGGTGACGCCCGAACCGGCGCCGGTCCCCGAACCGGCTGCGCGTCCGGTCGAATCGAAAACTCCCGAGCCCGAGCCGGTTTCGCCGCCACAGCCGGCCCGCGCGGTCGCCGATCGCGGCGAACCGGAGCCGGAACCCCAGCCGAAACCCCGGCCCGCCGCACCGCCGCAGCCGGCCTCGGGTCCCGACGCCGCGGGCCTGCGCGCGGTGTGGTCGGAGGTGCGCGCGAAGGTGCGTGCCCGCAGCCGCACGGTCGAGGTCATGCTGTCCGGCGCGTCGGTGCGCGACGTGGAGGGCACGTGCGTGGTCCTCGTCCACGATTCGATGCCGCTCGTGAAGCGTCTCGCGGAACCGCGCAATGCCTCCGTCGTCGCCGATGCGCTGCGCGAGGTGTTCGGCGTCGACTTCGAGGTCACGTGCGTGCACGGGTCGGCCGCTCCGGCACCCGTGAAAGCCGCTCCCGTGCAGCAACAGTCGCGGCCGAGCGGGCAGCCGAGGTTCTCGAGGCCGAGCCAGGCCAATCGTGCTGCGGCCCAGCCGCGTCCCGACGAGCAGAAGGGTCCGGGTCCGGCCCGCCCCGAGCAGTCGGGGCCGAACTACGACGACATTCCGCCTCCGGAAGCACCGGATCTTCCGGACGATCCCGGGCCGGAAGGGGCGTACGACGCTCCGCCCCCGGACCCGTCGGCGGTGACGGAGGCCGACGTCGAGGAGATGTTCGCCGAGGCCGCGACCCCGGGCGATCCGTCGACTCGTCGCGACCCCGAGGACGTTGCCCTCGAACTGCTGAAGGACATCCTCGGCGCCAAGCGGATCGAGGAGAAGTAGCGACCCGCTCAGGGCACGATCACGGCGGTGAGCGCGATCTCGACGGGTGCACCTCCGGGCAGCGAGTACACCCCGATGGCGCTGCGGGCGGGCAGGTTCTCGGCTCCGAGTTCCTGCTCGACGACCTCCGACGCGCCGTCCGCGACCGTGGACAGCGCGGTGAAGCCCGGCGCTGCCGCGACATACACCACCATCTCGACGGGACGAAAGCGTGTGCCGGTAGGCAGCGCCGAGCGCACGGCGGCGAGCGCGTTGCGGACGGCGAGAGCCGCGGCAGCCTGCGCGTCCTCCGGGGACACCTCCGCACCGACGCGACCGGTGATCACCAGGGCACCGTCGCGGCGCGGTGTCATTCCGGCGGTGCGAACGGTATCGCCCGCGACCACCGCGGCGACATAGCGCCCCTGGGGTGCCGGAGCCGAAACGGACAGAACAGCATCGTTATTCGACACCGAGAGCCACTCCTTCCTGCCGAGGATCGCTACCGCCGAGCATCACTCCGCGCTCGTCGAGCGAGACGATCTGTGCGCTGCCTTCGGCGCCGAACGCGTCGAGCACCGATACCCGATGTCCCTTGTCGGACAGCGCTCGGCGCACGGACTCCGGAACAGTTGCTTCGATGCGCAACTCCGTCGGTGCCCCGAGGGTGTTCGCGTCGGAGCCGGGGTAGACCGTGAAGCGCGGCGCCGACACGGCCTCCTGCGGATCGAGTCCGTGGTCGAGTAGGTGCGAGAGCAGTTGCATGTTCCACTGCACCTGGCCGTCGCCGCCCGGGGTGTTACCGACGTGCCGCAGTTCGCCGGCCGCGTCGGTGACGATCCACGCGTTGAGCGTGTGCAGGGGCTTGCGTCGCGGCGCGACCTCGTTGGGGTGCCCGTCGATCAGGTACGCGCCGCGTCCGAGCCGGTTGTTGAGCACGATGCCGGTGCCGGGCACGGTGAACTTCGCGCCGAACGTGAAGGCGAGGGAATGGATGAACGAGACGGCGCGACCGTCCGCATCGACGGCGACCAGCGACGTCGTATCCCCACCCGCCACAGCGAAAGCGCCTACAGGTTCGCGTGATTCGAGACGCGCCCGGCCAGCGGCGATGTTGCCGGGGTCGAGAGCGCGTGCCGCCCCGTCGTTGTCGGACGAGCACCAGCGCAATCGGTCCTCGAACGCGATCGCGGCGGCCCGGGCCATGCGATCGATCGCCTCGGAGCCGAGCAGGTCTTCGGATCCCAATGCCCCGTCGCACAACGCGGCCTGTTGCAGCACCATCCATCCCGGAGTCGGCAATGGGGTCTGGTGGACGGTTGCCCCCGCATAGGTTCCGGTCAGTGCGTTCTCCACGGGAACCGTTGCACACTGCTGCCATTCGTCGCCCGTGAACGGGGCACCGGCCGCCCGCACCGCGTCGACGCATCGTTCGGCGAGGCTGCCGGTATAGAAGGAAGCGGGATCGTGGGCAAGTGCACGAATCGTGCGCGCGAGGTCGGCTTGGGGAAGCCGGTCGCCGACGCGCGGAACAGCACCGTGCTTCGTGTACACGTCCGCGAGTCCGGCGTCGCTGCGGATCGCGTCGAACGCGGTCTGCACGTCGGTGCGGGTCTTCGCCGAGCACGGGAGGCCGCGTTCGGCGATACGCGCGGCGGGTTCCCACAGCTCCGGCAGCGCTCTGCTCGCCCCCTGCGCGTGCAGTGCGGCCAGAGCGGCCGGTGCACCCGGCACCGCCACGGCCAGCGCCCCGTCGAGGGGAATCGCATCGAAGCCCCGGTCCCGGTAGAAACCGGTTGTGCCGCCGTCCGGTCCGTAGCCGCTGCCGTTGACCGTCCAAACGGTGCCGTCGGGTTCGCGCACCACTGCGAACGCATCACCGCCGAGTCCGCACTGCCCGGGCAGCGTCAGCCACGTGACCGCGGCCATCGCGAGCGCCGCGTCGACCGCGTTGCCGCCGTCGGCGAGTACGCGCGCTCCTTCCTGGCTCGCGAGGGGATGGCTCGACGCGACCATCCCTCCGGTTGCGAGCGTCGGCGGCCGGCGGTTCATGCCGACCTCTTCCGGCGCCGGCGCGGACCCTCCGGGGGTTCGTTCGGGTCGATACCGACGAAGATCTCGCCGTCACGCTCCTCGCACGGGTAGGTCTTGATCGGCTCGGTTGCCGGCGGGCAGATCGGCTCCCCGGTTTCGAGGTCGAAAGCGCTTCCGTGGCAGGAACATCCGATACCGTCCTGGACCAGCTTGCCGGACGAGAGCAGGCAGTCCAGGTGGGAGCAGTAGTTGGATGTCGCGTATGCCTTCCCGTCCAGCCGGGAGATGGCGAATTCGTATTCGCCGGCGTAGAACCGGCGGACGATACCTTCGGTCACCTGCCCGGAACGGGCCACTCGCTTGAACTCCATGGTCTTCCTCCAGGCATCTGTGGGTGTGAGCCGGACGTCGGTCAGGCTTCGGGGGAGAGGTACACGGTCTTTTCGGATTGGTAGAACTGCATGAGCGTGGGGCCGGCCTGTTCCTTGAAGGTCTGTGTGCTCGACTGCTTGTAGCCACCGAAGGGCGCGTTGCCGGCCATGCCGGTGGTGGGCTGGTTGACCTTCACCAGACCGGTCCGCGAACCGGCGACGAACCGGTGGGCGTCGGAGAGGCTGTTCGTGACGATCGAGGCGCTGAGACCGAACGCGGTGTCGTTCGCGAGGGCGAGTGCGTCGTCGAACGACGAGGCGCGCTGGAATGCGAGGACGGGCCCGAAGATCTCGTCGGTCAGCAGTCGCATGCCCGGGGTGGTGTCCGCGAACACCGTGGGCCGCACGAAGAAGCCGGTCTCGTCGCCGCACCGCGTCCCGCCGCACACGAGACGTGCGCCTTCATCGGTTCCGATCGCGACGTACGCGAGGAACTTGTCGAGCTGGCCCCGGCTCGCGAGCGGCCCCATCGAGACGCCGGGAGCGGACCCCGCCCCGACGGTGAGTGCCTCGGCGCGTGCGACGACCTTCTCCAGCAGTGCGTCGTGGATCTCGTCCACGGCCACCACCCGGCTGGTTCCGGTGCATGCCTGGCCGGACAACCCGAACGCACCCTTGACGATCAGCGCGGCGGCCGCGTCGAGATCGGCGTCCGCCAGCACGACCACGGGGTTCTTCCCGCCCATCTCGAGCTGCACCCGCCGGTCCGGGCCGATGCTGCGGTGGATGGCGCGGCCGACCTCGGTGGAACCGGTGAACGTCACGGCCGCGACTCGCTCGTCGCCGGCCACAGCCGTCCCGGCCCTGCCGTCGCCGTGGACGAGGGCGATAGCGCCCGGCGGCAGGCCTCCGGCGAGCAGCGCCTCGACGAGGCGCTGCCCCATGAGCGGGGTGATCTCGGACGGCTTGAACAGGACGGTGTTGCCCGCCGCGAGTGCCGGCCCGAGCTTGCGGGACGGAATGTTGAGCGGGAAGTTCCACGGCGTGATGGCACCGACGACCCCGATCGGCTCGCGCACGGTGTACACCGTGGTCGAACCCGGCGCGGGAAACGTCGTGCCCGTGGCACGGAGCGCCTCACCGGCATAGAACCGCAGGTTCAGCGGCGTCCGGCTCACCTCCATCGACGCCTCGGCGCGGGTCTTGCCCTCTTCGCGGATCAGTTCTTCGACCAGCGTGCCGGCCTGCGAGACGAGATGTTCGGCGGCGGCCTCGAGGATCGCGGCCCGCCGTTCGGGCGGCGTGGCAGCCCATTCGGGCGCGGCCTTGTCGAGTGCGTCGACGGCGTTGCGCACGTCGATGGCATCGGAATCGGGAAACGTGCCGATCAGGTCGGTGTCGTCGGCGGGGTTGCGGCGTTCGAAGACGGCGCCGGACGCCGCCGGTACCCAGCTGCCGTCGATGTGGTTCAGGCCCGTGATCGTCATGCGGATTCGACCTCCTCGTACATGTCCCACAGATCGACGTCCTCGTCGGCGAGCCGAACGGCGTCGACCCGGTGGCCGAGGAGTTCGCGTGCGGCCATGATGTCTTCGCCGCGGTCCATCGCGAATGCGGCGGAGAGAACGTCGCCGGTCAGGTAGAAGACGGAGAACTCGCCTGAGTCGATGTCGCCGCGGACGATGTATTCCGTTGCTCCGCTCGCTGTTCCGGCGAACTGGATGTTGGAGTCGTACTGGTCGGACCAGAACCAGTGCGGGTCGTCGGAGAGCGACTGGCGCCCGACGATCGTGTCCGCGACGACGGCGGCCTGCCGGTTCGCATTGTCGAAGTGCTCGACGCGGATGTGCCGGCCGGCCCGGGGTGAGAAGCGGCTCGCGACGTCGCCGGCCGCGTAGACGTGCTCGGCCGACGTACGTCCGACGGCGTCGACCACGATGCCCCCGTCGACGGCGAGCCCGCTCGCGGCGGCCACCTCCGTGTTGGGCACGATTCCGATGCCGACCACGACCGCGTCGGCCTCGATCGTGTCGCCGGTGGTCGTCGTGATCCGGACGCCCGCGTCGGATGTCGTCAGCGACGTGACGCCGGTTCCGGTGCGCAGGTCGACGCCGTTGCGACGGTGCAGATCGGCGCAGTAGGAGCCGACCCGGGCGCCGAGAACGGTGCCGAGGAGCTGGTCGGATTGTTCGAGCACCGTCACGCTCACGCCGAGCGAGCGTGCGGTCGCGGCGATCTCGAGCCCGATGAATCCGCCACCCACGACGGCGAGCGTCGAGCCGGGCGTGAGCCGGGCCGCGAGGGCGGTCGCGTCGTCGAGCGTGCGGAGGTAGTGGACCAGGTCGGGCCGGGAGCCGGTGGAGGCGAGCGTGCGGGGTCGGCCTCCGGTCGCGAGGATCACGGCATCGGCCGCGAGCGACCCGCCGTCGAATTCGACGGTGCGCGTGGCGGTGTCGACCCGCTGCACCGCGACCCCGGTGCGGATGTCGATGTCGTTGGCGTCGAGCCATTTCCGCGTCATCAGGGCGAGGGACTCCCCGCCCTCGCGGCCCGCGAGGAACTCCTTCGAGAGCGGCGGCCGCTGGTAGGGTTCGTGCGGCTCGTCGCCGAGCAGGACGATGCGGCCGTCGAATCCGCGGCGGCGGAGCGTGCGGGCGGCGACCGCGGCGACCTGGCCGGCACCGACTGTGACTACTGTGCGAACGGTCATGCCGTGCAGTCCTTTCCGGATTCCCCGGTAGTGCGTCGCGGGGTGGGATCGATGTGGACGATGTCGTCGACGACGGAGACGGGGTACGTCGGCTGGCAGAGGTCCTGGTCCTCCTCGTACCCGGTTTCGAGGTCGAACCGCCACTGGTGACCGGGGCAGATGACACGGCCGTGGAGCAGAGTGCCTTTCGCGAGCGAACGGTCCTGATGGACGCACAGGTCGGCGAAGGCGTAGAAGCGGTCGTTCGCGTGGAACAGTGCGATTGCAACGCCGTCGACTTCCACTCGGAGCTTGCGGCGGCGGGTCAGTTCCTTCACGGTGGCGACAGCAACCCAGGTCGGGGCGCTGGTGGCGTCGGTGGACATCGTTCTCCTTCGCTGGTCTGCTACGCGGGGAGCGGAAACCGCTGTGTATCGGAAACCGCTGTGCAGCAACCGCTCCCCGCGAGTCTTGAATCAGGCCGACGCCAGCTCCAGGTCGGGAGCGACGTAGGTGTCGTACAGGCCCTTGGTGTACGAGTAGCGCATCTCGGCGCCCCAGCGGACGAGTTGCAGGCACCGCTGCTGCAGCTGCGGCGTGTCGGCGCAGTCCAGCACGATCTGGTAGCCACGTTCCCCGTGCACGACGTCGGAGGTGATGTGCAGGTCGAAGAACTCGATCTCGTCCTCTGTGAAGCCGTAGACCTCGCGGAGCGGGACGATCTGCTTCTTGTAGATGCTCGGGACCTGGGACTCGAGTCCGACGACGAGCGCGGCCGTGGCGACCACGAAGTGCTCACGCTGCGACACCGCGTAGCACCAGGCCTGGAGTCCCCGGGTCACGGCGTTCATGTTGTTCGGGTCCTCGACGCGTTCCTTGGTGGTGCCACACGCTTCGGCGAACTTGATGAGGAGGTCGGTGTGCCGGATGTCGGCGAGTTCCTCCTCGTACATGTTCTGGAGCGTGAAGTCCTTCGCGTCGGTGTAGTGGTCGGGGGTATTGGAGTAGATGTTCGCGAGGTAGTCGGCGAAGGGGCCCACGTAGTGGTAGTGGTTCTCCGCCCACCGGGCGAAGTGGTGCTTCTCGAGCTTGCCTTCGGCCCATGCCTTGCTGAAGGAGGCGTCCTTCGCTTCACGTCCCTTGATGGCGTTTTCCAGTGCGGTGCGGAACTCGTCGCGTCCGAGCAGTTCGGTCATGAGATGTGCCTTTCCGGGTTGTCGTGCGGTCGATGCCGTTGTGGAGAGCTCCGCGACATTGCGGGTCCGAATGTGCTGGTGTGCAGCTTGTTTCGGTGAGTTCGAGCCTAGGTGGGTGGGATCGGCGCTGCCAGGGCCACAATGACCGGGAATCGCCGCGTAGTCGGGTCGAAGTGCACGTGTCAGTGCGCGGTCGCGGACACGAGAGCCTCGAACTCGGCGAGCATCGCGGCACCGACAGCCTTGTCCTGCTCGCCGTTTCCGCCGCTGATCCCCACCGCGCCGACGATCTGGCCGTCGTAGACGAGGGGGAAGCCGCCGACGAAGATCGCAAACTTGCCGGGGAGCATGTGGCTGATGCCGAATGCCTCGTTCCCGGGGAGTGCCGGCCCGTTGGGCGGTTCGTTGAACAGGTGTGTAGCGCGTTCGTGGCCGGCGGCGGTGAACGCCTTGGCGATCGAGATGTCGACCCCGGTCAGTCGTGCGCCCGGCAACCTGTGCAGGGCAATGACATTCCCGCTTTCGTCGCACACGCAGAGGGTCTGCTTGACGCCGATCTCCTCGGCCTTCGCTCGGCCGGCGGCGAGGAGGGGGAGTGCGTCGTCGAGAGTGATTCGGTAAATGCGATGCATCGGTCTCCACTTTCTGAGTCGGGGCCGGTTCGGTTCTTGCCGGGACGGCTGCCCGAGCGGGCGGATTGTTGCCCGGCCGGGAGGCTCGTGGTCGGGCGTGGCTCATTTCTAACAGCACCGCGCGGCCGTTGGGACGGTCAAAATGACCCCGATACGCGGGCAGTATGTGGATAACATGCACATGTGCGGAGCCTGTACGTCTCTGGTAGCTGATTTAGGGAGTGCACGACGTCACCGGCCCCGTGTGGCGTTACAGCCCCTCGACGGAAGTAGGTCTCCATGGAACCGAGCCCGCGTCTGACTGTCCGCGGACTGCTGGAGGAACCGCTCATGGCCGGCGCACGCGTCGCACCGGACGGTGCCGACCTCGACCGCGTCCTGAGCTGGATACTGCCGCTCGGTGAGGTCGTGGGTCGCTACGACGACCTCGCCGGAGTGGCGGTCTACGTCCGGCCCGAGGCACTGGCTGCAAACGCACACGCGATGCCGGCCGTCGCGGCGCGCGGTGCGGCGGCGCTCGTCGTCGACGGTGCTCTGCCCGCCGCGATCACCTCGTGGCCACCCGGCCTGCCCGTCGTCGAACTCGACCTCCCGGTGGGGTTCGCGGCACTCAACAGGCTGCTCGCCGAGCGGTCCCTGATGCAGGAAGTGCATGTCATGCGGTATTCCGCGCACGTGCACTCGACGCTCGCGGGGCTGCTCCACCGAGGGGCCGGGCTCACGCTCCTGATCAAGGAGGTGTCGTCGCTCGCGCAGCATCCGGCGGTGGCGCTGGACGCCCGCGGTCAGGCAGTGGCATATCACGGCATCGAGCGGACCGCGGTCCGGGAAATCTCGGAGCGGCTTCACGACTCGCTCACCGGTGCGTCGGCCGCCGGTCGGGGTCACCACGACACCCGGGTGATCGACGTGACCGCGGGGGACGTGCACTGGACCTGCACCGCGAGCACGATCCGGCTCGGCAAACGCTTCGAAGGGTGGGTGGTGGTCCTCGCTTCCGGTGAGACGCCGAATCCGCACGATCTCGCGCAACACGCGGTGGTCACCGAGCAGGCGACCGCGATCATCGGATCCGAGATGCTGCGCCAGCGCAGTGTCGACGAGGCCGAGGAACGTGCGCGCGGCGACTTCGTTCAGGCCCTGGTGCACGGGGATTTCTCCAGCCGGCACGACATGCAGGCCCGTGCCGAATACCACGACATCGATCTGACCTCGACGTTCGCGGTGTTCGTCGCTCCCGGATACGTGGAGAACCCGAACGTGCCGGCCGGTGAGGCGGCCGGTGGGCTGCTGCGTCTCGCCCGCTACGCGGCGAGCGTCCTGCCGCATCCTTCCATCCGCTCGTACGTCACCGTGATCGGTGATGTGCTGGTTGTGGTGCGGTCACTGCGATACCGCGATGCCCGTGACGTCGAGGCGGAGATCACCGAGTTCGCGGAGGCCGTGTCGGAGGACCTGTCGCGGCGGCGCGGCCGTCCCGTCCCCGTCGCGCACGGAGCACCGGCCGTGGGCGCCGACCAGATCCGCGAGAGCTACCGCCAGGCGCGTGTTGCTCTCGGTATCGGGCAGAGGATGGGGATGTCGGGGTCGGTGTCCTACTACGACCTACGTGGGTACGGGGTTCTCGAGCTCGTCGCGGAGACCGACCGGAGCAGACGGTTCGTCGGCGACGTGCTCGGCTCCCTCCGGCCCGGCAGCGACCTCTACGACACACTCGTCGCCTATCTCGGTTCCGGCGGCAACGTCAACGCGGCCGCGCGCGAACTCAACGTGCACCGCAACACGATGCTGTCGAAACTCGACCGGATCTCGCGGGCCATGGCGATGGACGTGCGGACCCCGGAGAATCAGTTCACCGCGTGGCTCGCGGTCCGGCTCGAATTGCTCGATCGTCTCCACACCTCGGTCGAACACGAAATCAACTATCGCTGAGCGCTTTCGCCACGCTCTCGACATCCTCGGGGTCGCGACCGAGGAACGAGGCGGCGAAGGCGACACATACCGTCACCGCACAGACCGCGAAGACGACGCTCACGGACCAGGGAGCGAGCGCGATCGTCACCCATGCCGCGCCGACCGCGGAGCCGCCGAAACGGATGAGGTTGAACACCCCGAGTCCGGTGCCCTGGGCGCCCGCGGGTGAGCGTGTCGATCCGGCCGCAGCCGGCGTCTGAACGGCGGCGATCCCGGCCCCGGTCACCGCGAGAACGCCTGCGACGAGCCGAGGATCGGGCTCTCCTGCGGAGAGAACGACCGCGAGAGCGCACTGGGCGACGATCAGGATCGCCAGCCCGGTGCGGAGCACGCGCCGGGCACCGATCCGGTCCGTCGTGCGCCCCACCAGGGGCGCGAAGACAGCCATGACCGCGGGCAGCGCGAACAGGATCGTGCCGGCGGTCGCGGTGGACGCACCCGTCTCCGTCAGCCGCAACGGAACCGCCAGCAGCGCGGTACCGAGACAGAACATCTGCGCGAAGGCTGCGACAGCACTTCGGGCGAAACGACTTTCGGCCAGCAGTCGCACGTCGACGAACGACGTTCGGGCGCGCAGGCAGTGTGCGACGAACCAGCCGAGCACTCCTGCGGACGCGGCGAGTACGACCGGTGGCATCGCAGCATCGACGCCGGACTGCCCGAACATGCTCAGTCCCAACACGATTCCGGCGGATCCGGCGGTAAGCGTTGCCGCACCGAGCGCGTCGAGGTTCATGCGGCGCCCGGGGAACGCGGGAATCCAGCGGATCGTCCCGGCGAACCCGAGCAGTGCGATCGGGACGAGCGGGACGAACACCCACCGCCAGCCCCAGTTCCCGGCCACGAATCCGCCGAGGGTCGGGCCGATCGCCTGCCCGATACCGTTGACGGTCGCCCACGCGCCTACGGCACGGGCGCGGCGTTGCGCGTCGAACAACCACGCGATCAGCCCCATGACGGCGGGGGCGAACGCCGCGGCCGCGACGCCGCCGAGTGCACGCCACACGACAAGGATCTCGAGGGACGGTGCGGTTGCGGCGCCGAGCGCACACACCGCGGTACCCAGCAGGGCCGCGCTGTAGACGCGACGGCGACCGAAGCGGTCGCCGATGTATCCGGCGAGTGGCATCGACGCGGCGAACGTGAGGAGGAATCCGACGGCGAGCAGCGCACCGTCCTCGAGGGACGCGTCGAAATCCGAAAGGATCAGGGGAAGGGGAACATTGATGATGTTGTTGCTGAGGGTGCCGATGAGCGTGCCGGCGAGGAGGGCGGACAACGCGAGTGGGGTGCCCGTGCCGGTTGCTTCCGACGGTGTGCCTGCCACCTCTGTGCGTGTGCTCATCGAACTCCCTGGAACCGTGGAACTGCGCGGCCCCGTTCGTGCCGCGATCCCACTGTCCCATCGTGGGGCGGGTGAGTGGCTCGGCAGCGCGCGGTCGGAGTGCACACGTGTGGACCCCTGATCAGGGCACCCTGCACAGGTATCGCCGGAAAGTGCGCTTTGTCCCTTGGCGAAACACGCTCGTAGCAATCTTTCACATTCGAGCGACTCGGCGACACGAAATCGCAAAAGTGGAACACAGTGCACAGGTAGCGTCCGGGCCGGTGTGCAGGGTTCTCGTTGACCCGGTGTGACCGAACGCGGAAAGTTCCACCAATCAAGCCCGATCCGTTCCGCCCTCCCGCCGAAGGACATGCTTTGGACGTACAACTCACTGCCGCCCACTGGGTCTATCTGGCCGGCATACTCGTCATCCTGGCCACCATGGCCCTGCGGAAGAACATCGTCGTTCCCGCAGTCGTCGCAACGTTCCTGACCGCATTGGTCTTCTCCGGCAGCATCGTCACGGGGCTGTCGTCCATCTTCAACGCGAGCCTCGTCGCGGCGAAGGAACTGTTCAACATCTTCCTCATCATCGCGATGGTCACGGCGATGCTCGGAGC
Organism: Rhodococcus sp. NPDC003382; assembly: GCF_053589135.1. Taxonomy (NCBI): domain Bacteria; kingdom Bacillati; phylum Actinomycetota; class Actinomycetes; order Mycobacteriales; family Nocardiaceae; genus Rhodococcus; species Rhodococcus sp. NPDC003382. The sequence goes on along the minus strand of NZ_JBSFRH010000018.1, from coordinate 36,187 downwards.
GCTGCGCCAGCTCGGCGCCGACCGGATGATGGTCGCGCCGTTCCGTCGCGTGATGCGCGTGGGCGCGAGCAGCTTCCTCGTCCTCGCCGCCGTGACCTACGTGATCTCGCTGTTCTTCTGGCCCACCCCGGCCGTCCCCCTGGTCGGCGCGGTGCTCATTCCGGTGGCCATCCGCGCCGGACTGTCGCCGCTCTCGGCGGGTATGGTCATCGCGATCTGTGGCCAGGGCATGGCACTGTCGTCGGACTACATCATCAAGGTCGCGCCGGGCATCTCGGCGGTCGCGGCAGGGGCGGACACCGATTCAGTGGCCGACAAGTCTCTCGTCCTGTCGCTCATCGTGGGTGTCACCGCCCTGGTGATCACCTACCTGACGCAGAAGCGAACCTGGCGTGCGCCGTCGCCGGACCTGCTCGTCGAGTGGGAGGCGGAAGCCGACCGGGGAATCGGCGACCTCCCCCGGGAGGAGGACCGGCCCGGCGGTTCGGCGGGCGGCGGCTCTGCTCGCCCGGTGCACCCGGAGCCGGTGGGCGGACCGACCAGCGACGGTGGGCAGCCGGCCGCGGCGACCGCAGTGCTGGTGCGCGCCTCGGACCCGGTGGTCGACGCCGACCCGTCCGACGATGAGGTCGCCGCTGTGGAGAAGGAACGTCGTGGCACCGCCAAGGCGTTCGCGATGCTGGTGCCGCTGGTCTACCTGGCGTTCATCGTCTATCTGATGCTCGGCAAGTTCACCGAGGTCGTACCGCCGCTGAAGGGCGGCGACGCCGCCGCGATCGTCGGAGGTCTCGCGGCACTGATCCTGTTCGCAGCCGCCGCATCGACCGACCGGGGTGGCTTCCTCGAGACGACGTCGGAGCACCTCGTCGACGGTCTGGTGTTCGCGTTCAAGGCAATGGGATGCGTGCTGCCCATCGCCGGGTTCTTCTTCATCGGCAACCCGGACTTCGTGGGGCCGATCCTCGGTCTCCCGTCGGACGCGACGGGACCGTCGATCCTGTTCGACCTCGTCACCGCGATTCAGACGCATCTGCCGCAGAACGCATTCGTCACCGCGTTCGGAATCCTGCTCATCGGTGTCGTCGCGGGTCTCGACGGGTCGGGCTTCAGCGGCCTGCCCCTCACGGGAGCGCTCTCGGGTGCGCTCGGACCCGCCGTCGACATCGATCCGGCGACACTCGCCGCGATCGGTCAGATGGGCAACATCTGGTCGGGTGGCGGGGTGCTCGTCGCATGGTCGTCGCTCGTCGCGGTGGCCGGTTTCGCCCGGGTGCCGGTCCTCGATCTCGCCCGGAAGTGCTTCCTTCCGGTGATGGCCGGTCTCGTTCTCTCGACAGTCTTCGCGGTGCTCGTGTTCTGACGAACCCGGTGCTGTGCCCCCTGCCGCGGTCGGCGGCAGGGGCACAGGCGGGAACGGGGTCAGTTCTCGCCCAAACCCATTTCCTCGGCCTTGACGAACTTGACGTACTGGGTCGCGATGCGCTGCGACATCGTGCGCAACGAGTCCCGCTCGGGGTCGGTGTTGCCGATCGGCCGGAAGCCTTGGATCTCGGCGACGTACGGACCGTAGGTCATGTAGCACACCGACATCCGGCCCTCGGCGACGTCACCGCTCATGCACGTCGTGTCGGGAACGTTCTGCGGCACCGACGCGTCCTCGGTGATCTCGGAGTAGTTCTTCCGGGTCTGCGCCAGGAACGCGTCCCGAACGGTCTCGGCGTCCTCCGGGCTTGCCGTGCGGTACACGGTGGAGTTCGCCATGGCGACCCGGTCGGTGCCGGTCTTCTCGAAGAGCTCGGCCGTCTGTGCCGGGTTGCTGTCGAAGTGCAGCCAGCCCAGCGGGCCGTACACCGCGAGTTCGGAGTTCCGGGTCGTCTCCTCCTCGGTGTAACCGACGGCGCGGGCGAGGACCTTGTCCATGTCGACCACCAGTTCGGGGATTTCCGGCGTCGGCGTGTACGGGAAGCTGCCGAGCAGCGGAATCTGCTTCTCGAGCGCGCGCGTGGTGATGTCTTTCGCCCACTCGGGGTCGTCGGGGGTGGTGGTGGCGTAGGTGTAGATGAAGTGAGGGCCGTTGACGGTGTACGAGGACACCGTGTCGGAGCCGGTTTCCCACCGGAAGGTCACGGCCTTGGTATCGGGCAGGCCGGGCAGTGTGGCCGGAGTGCCGGCCCCCGACGCGAAGATGTCGTCCCCGCCGCTGCCGTCGGTGAGTTCGTCGGCGTAGAGGTCGGCGACGATGGCGGCAGCGGATGCTTCGTCCGGGAGTCGGACGACGGAGATCCCGAGGCCGTGGGAGCCGTCGGCGTAGTCCTGGAAGTCGCTGAACGTGGTGATGATCTCGTACTTGTCGGAGATCTCGGAGACGCTGTCGCTCAGGAGCCCGAGTTTCGCGAGACCCCCGACGCCGACGCCCTGGTTCATGCCGCCGCCCGAGACGAGCTTCGGGTCGATCGTGTACGGGGCAACCACGAACTCGGCCATGCGCTGGCCTTCGACGGCGGGACCGAAGTCGCCGGCGAGCTGGCCTTCCGCCTCGAAGTCCTTGGGGACGGTGTTGTATCCGCCGGTGTCGAGGGAGTCGATGTCGAAGTCCGCCTGCTGCTCGGCACCGGAATCTGCTGCAAGCGCGGCGGTCTCGCTGTCGACGGCGGTGCCCTCGACGTCGCTGCTGCACCCGGTGAGGGCGAGAGCGGCTGCCGCTGCGGCGGCCGTGAGGATGCGTGACGTACGCATGATGTGGAACTCCTTGTCGTTCTGGTGTGCCGTCGTTCTCGTGCCGTACTGCGGCGAGAGATCGGGGGGTGAAACTGGTTCAGGACGTGGGGAAACCGAGCTCTCGCAGGAGCGTCAGTCCCTTGTCGACGGGTGCGATCGAGAAGCTGATCACGAGACCCTTCGTCTTGTCGATGCCGTTGAAGAAGGAGGTGTACGGGTCGGACGGCTGGTACTCGATGATGCGGTTACCATCCTCGGAGAGAACCGAGGTGTAGCCGGTGATCGGCTTGTCGCGCATGCGGATCAGGGTCGATCGGGCGTACTGGTCGTCGCGGTACGCGGACACCGTCACGTAGTCGTGCTCTCCCATGCCGATCGTCTTGCCCAGGGACGACGCGGGATCGATGTCGCAGTCGACGCGCAGGGCGTTCTCCATGCTGAACCCGGCCTTCTCGCACGAGACGGACGACGTGATGAGCTTGGCGGGCAGGATCGAGGTGACGTCGTCGGTGGATTCGCTGATGTAGGTGGAGTCCGCCGTGGCGGGCGGCAGACCGCCTTCGGAGGCGAGCACCGTCGTCGTTTCGACGGTGTCCGCGGAGGCGGTGGACGTTCCACCGGTTCCGCCGCTCTGGGCGAAGGCGTAGACGCCGCCGGCGGCGACCGCGGCCGCCACGAGAACACCGGCGCCGACCAGCAGCGGCTTGCGCTTCCCGGCCGAGGTGGTCTCCGGGGTCGCGGCGTCGGCGAAGACGGCGGGTGCGGGCTGCGTCCGGCCGGTCGGGGCGGCGTGGCGGGGGCCGGGTGCGTGATCGCGCGCCAGCGCCACGGTCTGCCGGTCCGCCGGCGGTTCGGTGACGCGGCCACCCGCGACGAACCCGGCCGCGCCCTTGGCGACGACGGTTTTCGGGTCGTCGAGGGTGGCGATCGGGCCGAGTTCGGCCAGGCGCCGGTGCACGTAGGGGATGCGCGACGAGCCGCCGGTCAGATACAGCGCCTGCAGACCACCGCGGTCGATGCCGGCGTCTCGCAGCACCGACGCGGCCAGCTGCACCCCGCGGGTGATCTGCGGTTCGATCAGCTGCTCGAACTCGTCCCGGGTCAGCGTGAACGTCATGTCGGCGCCGTTGCCGGTGACCCGAATGGTCGCCGAAGGCGCTTGGGAGAGAAGCTCTTTGGCGCGACGGATCTGATCGTCGAGGTTGCGGCGGGCGTCGAGACCCTCCGGCCGGCGCAACCATGCCGCCAGATCGGGGTCCTCGTCGGCGAGCTGCCGGTCCACCCAGCGCGAGATCGTGGCGTCGAGGTTCTTGCCACCCAGGGCGTTGTCGCCGCCCGCGCGCAGCACCTCGAACGTCCACTCGTTCGTCGCGGTGAGCACCGCGACGTCGAGGGTGCCGCCGCCGAAGTCGAACACCGCGATGGTCGATCCCTTGACGATCTTGGCGTCGTGCTGGCGTGAGTAGTAGAACGCCGCGGCGCGGGGTTCGGAGATCAGCGACACGTTGCCGCCGAGCCCGGCGATCGACGCCGCTTCGCGCAGGACCGACAGTTCCCGCTCGGACCACGCTTCGGGGTGTGTGAGCACCACCTCCGCGGGCGGGTGGTTGTTGTGCCGTTGCAGCGACTGCCCGTACACGGTGCGCAGCACGGCCGCGATCATCGCGGCGACCGGAACTTCCTGACCGCGCACCAGCACGGACCGGTCGGACACGTGTGCCTTCGGGGCGACGACGAAGCCGGCGGGGTCGACGGACGCCCGGTTCACCGCGACGTCGCCGGTCGAGATCGCGTGGGCCGGGTCGATGTACACGGACGACGACATCAGGTTGCTGGTGTGGGTCAGCGGCAGCGACTCGACCCGGTCCGGTCCGATGCGGTGAGCGGCCGATGTGTTCGAGGTGCCGAAGTCGACGGCAAGGACCCAGCTCATCGTTCTCCCCTTACGGTGTGGTTGTCACGTCGACCCGGCCGGGCGAGACCGGAGAGGTGCCCGCTGCTCATCCCGACCTCGCTTTCGCGTCGTATCCGTGTGTCGAGGATGAGAGGGGCGGCCCCGCCGAAAAGTTCCCGCTTGCCCCCGGGAATTTTCCACATCGGTGGCACCTCACCGCATTCGCGCACGTCGGAGCCCCGAACCGCGAGTCGCGCTGTGGCGCACATCACCTCGGGTTGCCGTCCCGTCCCGGGAAGTCGGGACGGCTGTCCCTCGTGCCCGGGACGCCGAGCGCAGCACTGTCCTTGTCGACGGGCGCACCGGGCGCCCGAGCGGAGGGGTGAACATGAGCATCGACAGCGCTGCACAGCGCGACACCGTCGACAGTCCCCGGCCCCCGGTGGGGTCGATGTGGGCCTGGGCAGGCGCGGTCGCGGGCCTGGCCGGGGTGGTCGGAATCCAGGCCAGCATGGCGATGAGTGCCGCCTACAACGAGGAAACCGCGGGCAACGCGGTCGCCATCACCGCCGAGTTCGCGGAGCAGCGCACAGCGATGCTCGTCATGCACCTGACGCTGATGGTCGGCACCGTGCTGCTCCTCGTGTTCGCAGCGGGTCTGCAGCGACGCCTCCGCATCGCGCTGCCCGAGTTCAGCATCCTGCCGGCCGTTGCCGCGTTCGGGCTGGTGCTGACGTCGGCGGCGACCCTGCTCGGGACCGGTCTCGACACCGAGTTGCTGTTCGGGCTCGGCGAGCCGGGACAGATGGTTCCCGAGGTCGCGGTGGTCGCCTCGCACTGGATGGGCACCATTCCGTGGCTGTGGGTCGGCGCCGGGGTGAGTGGTCTCGCGGTCGCGGTCGCGTCGCTGCGGCACGGTGCCGTCCCGCGCTGGCTGGGCTGGGCGAGCGTGGTGCTGGGGGGCCTCACGCTGCTGACCGGCATCTCGCCGCTGCAGTACCTGGCCGGATTCGTCGGCCCGGTGTGGGTTCTCGTGGCCGGGGTCGGCTTCGCGGTCGCCGCGCGGACGCGGTGAATCACGAAATGCGGGGGGAATCGGGGATACTCGGCGCACCATGACAGTCGCGCACGAGAACGAGGGGTCGGCGGGCACCGGTGGAGCACCGGTGCCCGCCGCAGTCGTCGCCGTCCTGGCCTGGGCGCTCGCGGTCGTTTCGGTCGTGGTGTTCTTCGGCGCCCGGCCGACGCTGGACGCCGATCAGTTGTTCTTCCTCGTCGACGTCGTCGGTGCCGCCGTGTACGGCACGGTCACGGGGGTGGTGCTCGCGCGTCGCGTGCATCCGGTGCCGATCATCACGGCGGTCGCCGCGATCGGCCCGGGTATCGCGGCGCTGTCCTACGCGTGGTCGCGGCTCGCGCTCGTGCGACCCGAGTTGCCGTTCGTCGGCGCGCTCGCGCCCCTGCAGAATTCGGCGTGGATCCCGGGAACGCTCGCGTTGTTCCTGGTGGTGCCGTGGCTGGTCCGGGACGGCACGCTCGGGCAGCGCGAGCGGATCGGGGTGGTCGCGGGAACCGTTGCGACCGTTTGGTTCTGGTGGGCTCGCACGTACACCGACACCGCCGACCCGTGGCTGGTGCTGCCCGTCGTGGTGGTCGGGTTCCTCGCCGCCGCGCACGTGCTGTGGCGGCGCCGCACCGCACAGGCGGCGGAGTCCGCCGGGCTCGGCTGGCTCGCGCTCGGCGCGGCACTGATGACGGCCTCCTACATTCCGCTCGCCGTCCCCGGCCTGCCGTGGATGCTCACTCCGCTGATCCACCTGGCCACCCAGGCGTTCTACCCCGTCGCGATCCTCGTGGTGGTGCTGCGGCAACGACTGTGGGGACTGGATTTCGCGGTCAGCCGCGCCGCGCTCGCCGGCAGTCTCGTCGCGGTGCTCGCCGCCGGGTATCTCGTGGTCGCGGTGACCGCGTCGCTGATGTTGCCGACGGACGGCTCGGTCGTCGCCCAGGCCATCGCCGCGACCGCGGTCGCGCTGGCCGTGCAGCCGGTGCGGAGCCACCTGACCCGCCGCGTGCACCGCCTCGTGTACGGCGACGGTATCGACTCCGCCCGCGCGGTACAGAATCTCGGCCGTCACTTCGCGGGCGCCGGCACTCCCCGCCGACTCCTCGGCGACCTCACCGCGGGCATCGGCACCGCGCTGCGGCTCGAATCGGTCACGGTGAGCCGGGACGGCGAGATCCTCGCCCGCTGGGGAGAACCCACCGGTCGCGTCGAGGAGATGACGCTCGAGTCCGGAACCCTTTCGGTGACCGCGCCGCCCGGCGAAGCCCTCGGGCCCCGCAGCCTGCGCGCGCTCGGTGAGCTCGCCACCGTCGTGGAAGCCGGGCTGGTCGTGTTGCGGTCCGCAGAGGAACTCGACGCGGCGCGGCACCAGCTCAGGGAGGCACGCCTCGAGGAGCGGCGCACCATCCGTCGGGAACTGCACGACGGGCTCGGCCCGTCCCTGGCCGGAATCCGGCTCGGGCTGCAGGGCGCCCGCAACCTCGCCGCCACGGACCCGACGGCCGCCCTGGAACTGATCGATGCGCTGCTGCGCGAACTCGACCATCAGGTCGAGGGCGTGCGGGAACTGTCGCGGGGGCTGCTCCCGCCGGTGCTCGACGAATTGGGACTCGTCGCCGCGGTCGACGAACTCGCCGGCACACATTCGCACATCGGGTTCGAAATCGACGTCGACGCCGACGCTCCGGCCGGACTGTCCCGGGCGGTGGCCGCCGCGGCGTACGGCATCACCGTCGAAGCGGTCACGAACGCGCGCAGGCATTCCGGTGCTCGCGGATGCACGGTCCGCATCCACACCACCGGAGACCTGCTCACCGTCGAGGTCAGCGACGACGGTCGCGGTAGGGGACCGGACGCCCGCGTCGGCGTCGGCACCCACAGCATGCGCGAACGTGCCCGCGACGTCGGCGGGGTCGTCGACATCACCGAAGCACACCCGCACGGCACCGTCGTGCGTGCTCGTCTGCCGTGGACGGCCACGTCACCAGCAGTTCCGGCAGGAGGGTCATGAGCATCCGTGTCGCCGTCGTCGACGACCATCCCGTCTTCCGGCTCGGGATGGTCGCACTGCTCGGCACCCTCGACGGAATCGACGTGGTCGCCGAGGCCAGCTCGGTGAGCCAGGCCCTCGACGTGGTGACCGCGGACGTCGACGTCGTGCTGATGGACATCGAACTCGGTGACGGTTCCGGCATCGAAGCGACCGCCGGTCTCGTCGCGAAATATCCCGCACTCCGGGTGCTGATGGTGACCATGCACGAGGACGCGGATCTGCTCGTCGCGGCGATGCGGGCCGGGGCGCGCGGATACCTCGTCAAAGGTGCCGATCCGTCCGGGGTGGAACGCGCGATCCGGGCGGTCGCGGGCGGGGAACTGATCGTCGGCGCCTCGGTCGCGGAGAAGGCGCTGGGTGTGATGGCCACGTCCCGCAGGGTCGCGCGCGGTGCGTTCCCCGAACTGACCGATCGCGAACGCGAGGTGCTGGACCTGGTCGCGCGCGGCTACGACAACGCCACGATCTCGCGGCGGCTGGTCCTGAGCCAGAAGACGGTGCGCAACCACGTGTCGAACGTGCTGGGCAAACTCGGTGCCGTCGACCGCGCGACCGCGATCGTGCGGGCCCGCGAGGCCGGTCTCGGCGTCTGACCACGCCCGTCCGTCCCGCACCCGAGCGCTCGCTCGCTTCGGTCACGGACTCCGATCGGTTCGGTCCTTAACCGCCGGACCGGACGCTCCTAGGGTGGTGGAGGTTGGGCGTGGCTGCTGTCACAGCGGACAACGCCCGTCACATTCGAAAGCACGGGAAGGAACCCCGCACTGTGACCACAGAGGCATTCATCTATGAAGCCATCCGAACTCCGCGCGGCCGCGGCAAGAAGACCGGGTCGCTGCACTCCGTCAAGCCGATCTCCCTGGTTACGGGCCTGATCGACGAGCTGCGTGTTCGCTTCCCCGACCTGGACGAGAACCGCATCTCCGACCTGATCCTCGGCGTCGTCGGCCCGGTCGGCGACCAGGGTGCCGACATCGCGCGCACCGCGGTCACCGTGTCCGGCCTGCCCGTGACCACCGGCGGCTTCCAGCTCAACCGCTTCTGTGCCTCCGGCCTCGAGGCCGTGAACCTGGCTGCGCAGAAGGTGCGCTCCGGCTGGGACGAGCTGGTCATCGCCGGCGGTGTCGAGTCCATGTCGCGTGTCCCGATGGGCTCCGACGGTGGCGCGTGGATGCTCGATCCCGCCACCAACTACGACAGCTACCTCGTGCCCCAGGGCATCTCCGCCGACCTCATCGCGACCATCGAGGGCTTCAGCCGCGAGGACGTCGACGCCTACGCCCTGCGTTCGCAGCAGCTCGCCGCTGCCGCGTGGTCCGGTGGCTACTTCTCCAAGTCGGTCGTGCCGGTCAAGGACCAGAACGGCCTGACCATCCTCGACCACGACGAGCACATGCGCCCCGACACCACCCTCGAGGGCCTCGGCAAGCTCGCCCCGTCGTTCGCGACGATCGGCGAGATGGGCGGCTTCGACGCCGTGGCCATGCAGAAGTACCACTTCGTCGAGAAGATCAACCACGTCCACCACGGTGGCAACAGCTCCGGCATCGTCGACGGTGCCGCGCTGGTGCTCGTCGGTTCCGAGCAGGTCGGCAAGGACCTGGGCCTGACCCCGCGTGCCCGCGTCGTCGCGACCGCCACCTCCGGTGCCGACTCGACGATCATGCTCACCGGCCCCACCCCGGCCGCTCACAAGGTCCTCGCCGCGGCGGGCCTGACGGTCGACGACATCGACCTGTTCGAGATCAACGAGGCCTTCGCCTCCGTCGTCCTGAAGTTCCAGAAGGATCTGAACATCCCGGACGAGAAGCTCAACGTCAACGGCGGCGCCATCGCGATGGGCCACCCGCTCGGCGCCACGGGCGCCATGATCACCGGCACGATGGTCGACGAGCTCGAGCGTCGCGGAGCCAAGCGCGCCCTCGTCACCCTGTGCATCGGTGGCGGTATGGGTGTGGCCACCATCATCGAGCGCGTCTGACACCGGAAGGAATCTGAAAAACAGTGAGCGACAACATGATTTCCTGGGATAAGGACGCCGACGGCATCGTCGTGCTGACCCTCGACGACCCCAACCAGGGCGCGAACACGATGAACGCGCTCTACAAGTCCTCGATGAAGGCGACCGTGGATCGTCTCGTCGCCGAGAAGGATTCGATCACCGGTGTCGTGATCACCTCCGCGAAGAAGACCTTCTTCGCCGGCGGCGACCTGCGCAACCTCATCGCCATCGGACCCGACGACGCGCAGGCGACGTTCGACGAGGTGCAGGACATCAAGGCGGACCTGCGTCGCCTCGAGACCCTCGGCAAGCCCGTCGTCGCCGCGATCAACGGTGCCGCTCTCGGTGGCGGCCTCGAGATCGCCCTCGCGACCCACCACCGCATCGCCGCCGACGTCAAGGGCGTGCAGATCGGTCTGCCCGAGGCGAGCCTCGGCCTGCTGCCCGGTGGCGGTGGCGTCACCCGCACCGTCCGCCTGCTCGGTATCCAGACCGCGCTGCTCTCGGTTCTGTTGCAGGGCAACAAGTACAACGCGGTCAAGGCCAAGGAGCTCGGCCTGATCGACGAGGTCGTCGGCAGCATCGAGGAACTCGTCCCGGCCGCGAAGGCGTGGATCAAGGCCAACCCCGAGGGCGGCGTGCAGCCGTGGGATGTCAAGGGCTACAAGATCCCCGGTGGCACCCCGTCGTCGCCGGCCTTCGCCGCGAACCTCCCGGCGTTCCCCGCGAACCTGCGCAAGCAGCTCAAGGGTGCTCCGATGCCGGCTCCGCGCGCCATCATGGCCGCGGCGGTCGAGGGCTCGCAGGTCGACTTCGACAACGCGTCGACCATCGAGTCCCGCTACTTCGTCGAGCTGGCCACGGGCCAGGTCGCGAAGAACATGATCCAGGCGTTCTTCTTCGACATGCAGGCCATCAACTCGGGCGCCTCGCGTCCGAAGGACGTGCCGAAGCGTGAGATCAAGAAGGTCGGCGTGCTCGGCGCGGGCATGATGGGCGCCGGCATCGCGTACGTTTCCGCCAAGGCCGGTTTCGAGGTCGTCCTCAAGGACGTCACCCTCGAGGCCGCCGAGCGTGGCAAGAGCTACTCGGAGAAGATCGAGGCCAAGGCCCTCTCGCGTGGCAAGACCACCGAGGAGAAGTCGAAGGCTCTGCTCGATCGCATCAAGCCGACCGCCGATGTCGCCGACTTCGCGGGCGTCGACTTCGTCATCGAGGCCGTCTTCGAGAACACCGAGCTCAAGCACAAGGTGTTCCAGGAGATCGAGGACATCGTCGATCCCGACGCGCTGCTCGGCTCGAACACCTCGACGCTGCCGATCACGGGTCTCGCGACCGGTGTGAAGCGCCCCGAGGACTTCGTCGGCATCCACTTCTTCTCCCCGGTCGACAAGATGCCGTTGGTCGAGATCATCAAGGGCGAGAAGACCTCCGACGAGGCGCTGGCCCGCGTGTTCGACTACACGCTCGCGATCCGCAAGACCCCGATCGTCGTGAACGACAGCCGCGGCTTCTTCACCTCGCGGGTGATCGGCACGTTCGTGAACGAGGCCATCGCGATGCTCGGCGAGGGCATCGAGCCCGCGACGATCGAGCAGGCCGGCTCGCAGGCCGGTTACCCGGCTCCGCCGCTGCAGCTGACCGACGAGCTGAACATGAAGCTCATGCAGAAGATCGCGAAGGAGACGGCCGAGGCCGCGGCCAAGGGCGACACCAAGATGGGCGCCACCCGTCACCCCGCGCTCGACGTCGTCGACTGGATGGTCGAGCAGGGTCGTCCGGGACGCCTCGAGAAGGCCGGCTTCTACGAGTACGACGAGACCGGCAAGCGTCTCGGCATCTGGCAGGGTCTGCGTGACCACTACCAGACCGAGGCGACGCTCGACGTGCCGCTGCAGGACCTGATCGACCGCATGCTGTTCGCCGAGGCGATCGAGACCCAGAAGTGCTTCGACGAGGGCGTTCTGGAGACGACCGCCGACGCCAACATCGGTTCGATCCTCGGCATCGGCTTCCCGGCCTGGACCGGCGGTGTCGCGCAGTTCATCGTCGGCTACCCGGGTGGCAAGGAAGGCTTCGTCAAGCGGGCCGAGGAACTCGCCGCCAAGTACGGCGAGCGCTTCACCCCGCCGGCCTCCCTGCGCTAGCGCGCCCGTGCGTGGTTTTGGTAGCAGCAGCTACCAAAACCACGCACGAGTTATCCACAGGAAAGGGCTCCCGACCCCGGTCGGGAGCCCTTTCCCGTCTCCGCGTCGGTCATCATCGACCGCATGGGGGATGATTTCGGAAAAAGCAACGTACAGAGGCTGTTCGACGACCGCACCGGTCTGGTCACCCAGGCCGAGCTGACGGAGGCGGGTATCGGCAGGGGAGCGGTCCGGCACCTGCTCGACACCGGGCGTTGGCAACGGGTGCTGCAGGGTGTCTACGCGGTCAGCAGCGGACCGCTCACCCGGACGATGGTGCTCGAAGCTGCGCTGTTGTACGGAGGCGGTCCGGCGATGCTCAGTCATCGCACGGCGGCGGAGGTCTGGGGCATGCTGCCCGTCGACGACACCGCACCCGTCCACATCACGGTCCCGGTCGGCAAATCCGCACTGCCACAACGCGCGACCGTCCGGGCAGCCGGGCCGAAGGCGAAACTGCCGGTGTCGAAACCGTCCGCCTCGCTGCATCCCGGGGTCGTCGTGCACCGGTCCCGCGCGCACGCCTACATCGGTGTCGACGCACGGTTGCCGCGCACGACGAAGGTCGACACGGCACTGGATCTGGCGACGGCGCAAGCGTCTCCGCGAGAGGCGTACATGTCGCTGATCTCCACGGTCACGAACGCCGGGCTGCGACTGCACGATGTGCGCCGGCGGATCGAGGAACGGCCACCGTACCGCTACCGCGGTCCGATCACCGAGGCCCTGACGTTGCTGGCGGACGGTGTGCAGTCCGTCCTCGAATATCACTACGCGATCGACGTCGAGCAGGCGCACGCACTGCCCGTCGCGACCCGGCAGGCCCCGACGGTCGTCGACGGCCGGACGTTGTACGAGGACTGCACCTACGACGCCGCCGGATGCCCGCTCACGGTTCGGCTGGACGGCCGGTGGGCGCATTCGATGGTCGAGGTCGCATTCCGGGACCGGCGTCGCGACAACGCCGCCGAACTGGCCGGACGGGCGCGGCTGGTCTTCGGCTATCAGGAGGTCGCGTCGGCGCCGTGCGAGGTCGCGCGGGAGGTCGAAGCGGTGCTGACCAGGCTGGGGTGGGTGCGGGGCGCTCCCGGTCCTTGCGAGTGTCGTGCGTGGTTTCGGTAGTGGGTGCTACCGAAACCACGCACGGGCGGCGGAGCCGCCTACGGCTTCCACCAGGGACGCAGCGGGGTCAGGGGCCGCTGGTCGGCGCCGAGCTTGACCGCCAGAACATGGTGCAGCTGAACGATATTGCGCTCGAATCCGAGCCGGGATCCGGCCATGTACAGGCCCCATACGCGGGCCGTGCCCTCACCGACCTCGGCGACGCACGCATCCCAGTTGGCCTCGAGGTACTCGCACCAGCCCTTGAGCGTCAGGGCGTAGTGCTGACGCAGGTTCTCCTCGTGGAGCACCTCGAAGCCGACGTCCTGCGCCTCGGTGATGATCCGGCCGGAACCGGTCAGCTCGCCGTCGGGGAAGACGTAGCGGTCGATGAACCCGCCGGCCTTCACCTTCCCGTTGTTGCGGGGACGGGTGATGCAGTGGTTGAGGAGCAGGCCACCCTCGCGGAGTTTGCTGTGCAGCAACCCGAAGTACGCCGGGTAGTTGCTGACGCCGATGTGCTCGGTCAACCCGATCGAGGAGATGGCGTCGAAGCCGGTCTCGGGTACGTCCCGGTAGTCCGAGAACCGCACCTCGGCCAGATCGCCGAGTCCCTCCGCGGCGATCGCCTTCTGCGCCCACTCGGCCTGCTCGCGCGACAGCGTCGCGCCGATCGCCTTGACGCCGCGCCGTGCCGCGTAGCGGACCATTCCGCCCCAGCCGCAACCGATGTCGAGCAGACGATCGCCGGGCTTCAGGTTCAGCTTCTCGAAGACGATCCGGTACTTGTTCTCCTGCGCCTCCTCGAGCGACTGGTCCTCGGAGTCGAACAGGGCGCAGGTGTACGTCATGGACGGGCCGAGCACCATTTCGTAGAACTCGTTCGACACGTCGTAGTGGTGGTGGATGACCTCGGCGTCGCGGCTGCGGGAATGCCTCAGGCCCTCCGCGATCCGGCGCCAGCGCGGCAGGTGTTCCTGCGGCGGCGGGGCGATCGGCCGCAGCAGGTCACGGCCCAGCGACCGTGCGATCTGGGCGAGGACCAGCGCCGGCGGGCGTTCGAAGTGCAGGTCGCCCAGCGACTTCAGCAGTTCGTAGGGGTTGCCGGGATGCACCCCCTTGGGTTCGAGATCGCCGGCGACGTAGGCACGGGCCATCCCGAGGTCGCCGGGGGCGGTCGCGATGTAGGTGGCTCCACGCGGGGAGTTCAGGGCAAGGCCGAACGGGGAGTCCTCCGGTCCGGCGGCGGACCCGTCGTACGCGGTGAATCGCAGCGGCATGTCGCCGCCGGTCACGATCTCGACGATCTCCGCCAGATTCAGCTTGTCGTCGTGTCCACCCGCTCTGCGGGTTGTCGGCGCCGATTTGAATGTGGTCACTTTCGATGCACCGCCTTCGCGAAGAGGTCCAGCAGACGGGACCTGGGGTCGTACTTCTGTTTCAGCGCCGGGTATTCGCCCCCGCCGTAGTAGAGCTTTTCGAATTCTTCCCGCGAATAGTAGGAATCCGAGTACAGCGACTTGTGGCCGTCGAGTTCGGCGACCTTCCGCTCGATCGTCCGGTTCGCGGCTCCTTCGATGTTGCCGGGGACGACCGGAACCGACGACCAGAACCCGACGTTCACGTAGGTGCGCTTCGGCTCGAGCGGGTACATCGGCCACGGCCGCTGCGCGTCGAACGACAACGCATCGGACGGGGCGCTGCGATCACGCAACCGCAGCGGGCACAGCCACACCGGTTCGATCGGGATCTCGGCGAGGAACCACCGCATGAACTCTGCGGTGCGCTCGATAGGCACCTCGACGTCCTGGACGACGCGCTCGCGGGGCGGGTTCCCCTTGCGGGCCTCGATCCGATCGGCGATGCCGTACTTGTGGTCCAGTGCGATGAGCTTCCAGTAGAAGCTGCTGCGCAGCAGACTCTTCGGCCACCAGCGACGGATCCGCGGGTTCTGGGCACCGAATGCGCGTGAGCACCAGAACCAGTCGGTGTCCCACCGCCACAGGTAGTCGCGGATCGTGAGGCGGTCGGTCTTGGGATGGTTGACCGACGCGTGCTGGATCGAGCGGTAGTAGATGTTCTCACCGGTGTAGTCGCTCACCGGACCCGGCTCGTCGGTCTGCGTGCCGAGAGTCAGGTAGCTCTCGGTCGCCGAGAACACGGTGCCGTCGAGATAGTCGACCGGCACGCCCGCATGGCTGCGTTCGTTGACGATGCGGTCCAGTGCGGCCTGCAGCGCGCCGAGCGAATCGAACCGCAGGTGCCGCAGCGCAACATAGGGTTTCACCGGCTCGAGTTCGATGCGCAGCCTCGTTGCGTAGCCGAGCGAACCGTAGGAGTTGGGAAAACCCCGGAACAGGTCGGCGTGCTCGTTGTCCGGGGTGGCGGTGACGATCTCACCGGCACCGGTGAGGATGTCCATCTCCAGGACCGACTCGTGCGGAAGGCCGTTGCGGAACGACGTGGACTCGATCCCGAGCCCGGTGACGGCACCGCCGAGCGTGATGGTCTTGAGCTGCGGCACCACGAGCGGCACAAGACCGTAGGGGAGCGTGGCGTCCACGAGGTCCTCGTAGGTGCACATTCCCGCCACATCGGCGGTGCGCGCCTTCGGATCCACGGAAATCACCCCGCCGAGACCGGAGACGTCCAGGCCGGGTGCGGAAATCTTTGCGCGGGCGCGGAACAGATTCGAGGTCTTCTTCGCGAGCCGAACCGGTGCGTCGCCGGGGATGTTGCGGTAGGAACGAAGCAGGCGGTCCACGCCTTCACGGTGCGCCGGCACACCGGTCGGAACGATCTGACGTGGCGTACTCGGCATTCGGCTCCCCCTGCGGGCTCGGCGTCTGCGGGCGCAATCCACAATAGACCGGAGTGTCGAGTACGTCCGGTTACCGCGCGGACTCGACGAGTTGCCGGTCGGTGCGACCGCAGACGGCCGAGACACGACACCAGGAGGACCCCAATGGCGCAGGTCAGCGCAAGCAGTTCGATTCAGCTCGCGGCGGCTCCCGAGCGTGTGCTCGCGGCCCTCGCGGACTACGAGACGGTGCGACCGCGCATCCTCTCCGACCACTACACCGATTACCGGGTCGTCTCGGGCGGTCAGGGCACCGGAACCGTCGCGCGGTGGAAACTGCACGCCACCGAGAAGCGCGTCCGCGACATCGAGGCGAAGGTGTCGGTGTCGGGCAGCACGATCACCGAAGAGGACGCGAATTCGACGCTGGTCACCACGTGGAGCGTGGTGCCGAACGGCACCGGGTCGACCGTCGTGACGCTGACCCAGTGGAAGGGTGGGAGCGGCATCGGCGGCTTCTTCGAACGCACCTTCGCGCCGCTCGGGCTGCGCAAGATCCAGCAGCAGGTGCTCGAGAACCTTCGTCGCGAAGTCGACTGACAGCAGGGTTCGACGGGGGTCGGTCGTCACCCGAGGAACGCCGTCACCCGAGGAACGCCGCGATCCCCGCGACGACCGCACCGGCCAGCTGAGCGCGGCCCGCGGGATCGGCCATGCGCGCGGCGTCGCCGGGGTTGCGCATGTTGCCCACCTCGACGAGCACGGACGGGCGCTGCGACAGGTTCAGGCCGGCCAGGTCGTCGCGGCCGAGCAGCCCGTCGGCGCCCAGATAGGTCGACGGCGTGGCTCCCGCGGCGAGCAGTGCGTCGCGGATCGACGTCGCCAGCGCGACCGACGGTCCGGCCTGCACGTCGTTGAGCGGCGGCGCCGAGTAGTTCACGTGGAAGCCGTGGGCGTCGGCGGCGGCGCCGTCGGCGTGCAGGCTGACCGCGGCGTCCACCCCGGCCTCGTTCGCTTCGATCGCACGCCGATCGACGCAGCTGCCGACCGAGCTGTCGTCGGACCGGCTCAGCAGCACCCGGGCTCCGAGCGCGACGAGTTCGTCGCGGACCAGCTCCGCCAGCTGCCAGTTGAAGGTGTGCTCGGCGTATCCGTCGTCGGTGGCGGTCCCGGTGGTCTGGCAGTCCTTGGTGCCGCCGCGTCCCGTGGGGACCTGGGTGGTGAGGGTGCCGTCGTTCGCGCCGCTGTGCCCCGGGTCGAGATAGACGGTGCGGCCGGCGAGCGGGCCGCTTCCCGGTTGCGCCGGCGCCGGGCCGCCCCCGGCAACCAGCACCGCAGCAACAGCAACTGGGACGATCCATCCCGACCACCGGCGCGCACGCATTCCGTCACGGTACCGGCGAGCGACTACGCTGGCGGTGGAAACTTGCTGAAAGGACGTGCTCGTGCAGCCCGGTGGAATGCCCGATATGCAACAGCTCCTCGCCCAGGCCCAGCAGATGCAGCAGCAGCTGATGTCCGCGCAGGCCGAGATGGCCGAGGCGGAGGTGACCGGTCAGGCCGGTGGCGGCCTGGTGACCGCGACCGTCAAGGGCACCGGTGAGGTCGTGGCCGTGCACATCGACCCGAAGGTCGTCGACCCGGAAGACGTCGAGACGCTGCAGGATCTGGTGGTCGGTGCGATCGCCGACGCGTCCGCGAAGGCACAGGAGATCGCCGCGGAGAAGCTGGGCCCGTTGGCCGGCGGTCTCGGGGGCGGTATCCCGGGCCTGCCCGGGTTCTAGAGGACCGGCGTGTACGAGGGACCCGTCCAGGACCTGATCGACGAACTCGGGAAACTGCCGGGCGTCGGACCGAAGAGCGCCCAGCGCATCGCGTTCCACCTGCTGTCGGTGGAGCCGCCGGAGATCGACCGGTTGCAGGCGGCCCTGCAGAGAGTGCGCGACGGCGTGCGCTTCTGCGAGGTGTGCGGCACGGTGTCCGATCACGAACGGTGCCGGATCTGCGCGGACCCGCGGCGCGACCGCACCCAGATCTGCGTGGTCGAGGAACCCAAGGACGTGCAGGCCATCGAACGCACCCGGGAGTTCCGCGGCCGCTACCACGTGCTCGGCGGTGCGCTCGATCCGCTCAACGGGATCGGACCGGACCAGCTGCGCATCCGCGAGTTGCTGACCCGCATCGGCAACCAGGAGGACGGCGTCGACGTCACCGAGGTCATCATCGCAACGGACCCGAACACCGAGGGGGAGGCGACGGCGACGTATCTGGTGCGGATGCTGCGCGACTTCCCGGGCCTGACCGTCACCCGGCTCGCGTCGGGTCTGCCGATGGGCGGCGACCTCGAGTTCGCCGACGAACTGACCCTCGGCCGGGCATTGTCCGGTCGCCGGACGCTGTAGCCGTGTCGGTGCCCAGGGAGACGGCGCCGACGGAAGCGGGAGCGCCGGAACACCGCCGCCGCCGGACCGCCGAGGAGACCCGGAAGCTGATCGTCGACGCGGCCGGTGTCGCGTTCGCGACCCGGCCGTACCGCGAGATCACGCTCAAGGACATCGCCGAGGATGCCGGGGTCAGCGCCTCGCTGATCATCAAGTACTTCGGCTCCAAGGAGCAGTTGTTCGAGGAACTGATCGATTTCCACAGCGGCGCCGAAACACTGTTCGACGCGCCCGTGGAACGCCTCGGCGAGCACATGGTGTCGTTGCTCGCGCGACCGAGCGAGCCCTATCGGCCGCTGTCGATGAACATCCTGTTCATGAGCGGGACGAGCGAGGAGAGCAACCGCACGCTGCGGGAGAACTACTCGACGCAGATGATCGACGCGCTCGCCGCGCGTCTGCCCGGCCCCGACGCGCGGCTGCGGGCGGAGCTGGCGATGTCGATGGTGATGGGACTGGCGATCATGCGGCGCCGGATGATGCGAGAGCTCGCGACCGGGACGGTCGACGACGTGCTGCCGTTGTACGCCCCTCTGGTGCAGAAACTGCTCGACGGCGAGTGAAAAAGCTCTCACACCTTGTGAGGTAAATGGCCGTTCACCTACAGTGGTGAACAATTATTTACTACAGGCAAGGAGTTTCTGATGACTCAGGCATCGGTTCTCCCCTTGCGCATCCGATTCCCGCGCACAGACCGATTGTCCTCACCGGTAGTTGCACCTTCCCGCACGACCGCCCCCCGCGGCGGTTCGTCGCGTTTCGTCTTCCCGATTCTCGCCGTCGGCGCGGTCTTCCAGGCCATCATGCAGACGGTCATGGTTCCGCTGTTGCCGAGCATGCCGGCCCTGACCGGTGCCAGCGCCACCGCCGCGTCCTGGCTGCTGACCACCACACTGCTGGTCGGCGCCATCATGACCCCCATCTTCGGGCGCCTCGCCGACATGATCGGCAAGAAGCGCATGCTCGTCACCGCGTTCGCTCTCATGACGCTGGGCTCGCTGATCTGCGCGCTGACCTCGGACATCGGACTGCTCATCCTGGCCCGCGGGTTGCAGGGCGCCGGTGCGGCGGTGCTGCCCATCGGCATGTCGATCCTGCGGGACGAACTGCCCCGCGAACGCGTCGACCGTGCCGTCGCCGTGCTCAGCGCGACCCTGGGTATCGGCACCGCCGTGGGTATCCCGTTCGGCGCGACGATCGTGGAGTTCGCAAACTGGCACGTGCTCTTCTGGGTGACTTCCGCGATCGGGGCCGGGGTGCTCGCCGCGGCCACGATCTTCATCCGCGAATCCCGGACTCGCACCGGCGGCCGATTCGACGCCGTCGGCGCCGTCGGTCTCACCGGTGCCCTGGTGTGCCTGCTGGTGCCGATCACCCAGGGCAGCACGTGGGGCTGGACCAGCCCCGCGGTGCTGACGATGTTCGCGACCGCGGTCGTGCTCTTTCTCCTGTGGGGTTGGCAGCAGCTGCGCAACCGCAACCCCCTCGTCGACCTGCGGGTCTCGGCCAAGCGCGCGGTCCTGGTCCCGCACCTGACGGCGGTCGTCGTCGGTTTCGCGTTCTACGGCAACACGCTCATCACCACCCAGTTGCTGCAGGCCTCGCCCGAACACGGCGCCGGCTACGGGCTGACGATCCTGCAGGCCGCGCTGTGCCAGCTGCCCGCGAGCTTCGCGATGATGATCTTCGCGCTCGTCGCGGCGCGCGTCGCGGACCGGTTCGGCGCACGCGTCGCGATGTTCACCGGTGCGCTGTTCCTCATCGCGGGATATGCCGTCCATGCCGTGCCGGACAAGCCGGTCTGGACGGTCGTCGCCGCGGTGTTCGTCGCCGCGATCGGAACCACCTTCGTCTACTGCACGCTGCCGCTGCTCATCCTCGGCGCAGTCCCGGCCACGCAGAACGCCGCCGCCAACGGCGTGAACGTGCTGCTGCGCACCGTCGGCAGCACCGTGTGCAGCGCGACGGTCGCCTCGATCCTCGCCGCGTACACCCTGGCCGGCGGGATCTCGGGCACCGGATTCACGCTCGCCTACCTCGCGTGCGGGGCATGCGCGGTGATCGTGTTCGCCGCCGCCTTCGCGCTGCCGGCACGCGGGCGTCGCAGCAGCATCGCCTGATCACAGCGAACAACCACTCGGCCCCCGTTCCGCCGTCCGATTCGATCGAGCCGGCGGAGGAACGGGGGCCGGGTGGATTCGGGATCCGGCCGGATCAGTGGTGTCCGACGCCCAGATCGCGCGGCCGGTAACCGACCGGGTAGCCCGGATACGTGCGGTTCTGCGGGTTCTTCGCCGACACCGACGCCCGGCGCTTCGGCAGCAGGCGCACCAGTGCCGACCGCGCACGCAGTGCCGACTCGGCGATCGCCCGCGACCGCGGCGATCCCTGCTTGAATCCGAACGCCGTCGCCATCTGCTCGTCGATCAGCGCATACACCGCCGACGCGACGACCGGCCGGAGCACCGACGGGTACCACGACTCGAACAGCCGCAGCGTGTACGTGCCGATCTTGTTGTTGGAGTCGCTGTAGACGAACTTCGTCCGCTCGTACTCCGTCTTGAAACGGTGGAACTCCTGGAAGGACTCCGGGATGTCCTTGATGCCCATCCGGATACCGACCTGGCGGTAGAAGTGGAACGAGGCGAGGCGCTCGTTCGGATGCAGCCGCCGCCAGCCGTACCGGTCGATCCAGTCCAACGGGTCGTAGATGAACGTCGACAGGACATACAGCATGTCGTCGTTGTCGATCGTGTACATCCCGTGCATCCGGTTGATGTTGCGCAGCGACTCGCGGCCCCGATCGGAGTCGTAGCCGTGCTCGATCAGCTCGGCCATCAGCAGCGACGTGTCGTCGTACCGCTTCTGCGGTCGCTTCTCGAACTCCCCGGTGCGCGCCAGCAAGTCGGAGATCGTCGGCACGCAGTAGGTGCGGAACAGAGCGAACTCGAGCGAGCGCTGGTAGTCCCACGGGAACTCGTAGCCCGCCGTGATGCGCATGATGTCCTGATGGTGGGTGACGGGGTCGAGACCCTCGATCACCCTCAGCCACCCGAGGCGCCCGCGCTTCGGATGCGGATCACGATCGGGCGCAGGGAACGAACCCGCCTTCTCGATGCGGGCCGCGGGCACCGCCGCGACCGCGGGCTTGCGGGTGCGGCGGGTGGACGGACGTGTCGTGGTCACGCGATCACCGACCGTGCATGTACTTGAGCATGGCGGCGGAGATCTTCATGTCCCGCTCGGACCGCTCGAGCGACATCAGGTTCAGAGGAGCCTTGAACTTCTCGACCGTGACGGCCTTCGGGCGGCTGAACTCGCGCAGGCCGTCGGCACCGTGGATACGGCCGAAACCGGACTCGCCGATGCCACCGAACGGCAGCGACGGGATGCCCGCGAAACCGAGGACCGAGTTCACCGACACCATGCCGTTGTTCAGGCGTTCGGCGATCGCGCGACCCCGCGACTTGCTCTTGGTGAAGATCGACGCGCCGAGACCGTAGCTGGTGCCGTTCGCGCGCTCCACGGCCTCGTCGAGGTCGCGCACCTTGTTGACGACGACGGTCGGGCCGAACGTCTCCTCACACACCGCGCTGGACGTCTCCGGCACGTTCGTGAGGATCACCGGCTCGACGTACCGCTCCTTGACGGACTCGGGGCCGCCGACGACGGCGGTGCCGCCCTTGGCGAGGGCGTCCTCGACGTGGCTGCGCACGACGTCGATCTGGCGCGGCAGGGTCATCGGGCCGTAGGTGGAATCGTCCGTGCCGCCGGGGACGGCCCGCTCGACGGCCGCGACGAACTTGTCCAGGAACTGCTGGTAGACCGACTCGACGACGTAGACGCGCTCGACGCCGGCGCAGGTCTGGCCGGCGTTGCCGAAGGCACCGAACGCGGCGAACTGCACGGCCTTGTCCAGGTCGGCGTCCGCGGCGACGATCATCGCGTCCTTGCCGCCGCACTCGGCGACGAGTGGGGTGAGGGTTTCGGCGCACACTGCCATGACCTTGCGGGCGGTCGGGCCGGAACCGGTGAACGCGATCTTGTCCACGCCGGAGCGGGCGAGTGCCGCGCCCGTCTCACCGAGACCGGTGATCACCTGGAAGACCGGCTGGGTCGGGGCGATCGAGTTCCACTTGGTCTCGAGCCACTTGCCGACGCCGGGCGTGAGTTCGCTGGGCTTGAACACGATGGCGTTGCCGGCGGCGAGGGCGTACGAGATCGAACCCATCGGGGTGTACACCGGGTAGTTCCACGGCCCGATGACGCCGACGACGCCGAGCGCCTTGTATTCGAGCGTCGCCGCCTGGTTGAAGCTCGCGAGGCCGGACGGCACCTTGCGCGCCTTGAGAACCTTCTTCGCGTTCTTCGCCGCCCAGTCGAGATGCTCGATGGCGAGCATCACTTCGAGAAACGCGTCGCCGTGCGGCTTTCCGGTCTCGGCAGAGACGACGCTCGCGAGCGAGTCGGCGTCCACCGCGATGGCCTTCTTGAATTCGAGCAGCCAGTCGCGGCGGCCGCGGAAGCCCTGAGCGTCCCACCAACGGGCGGCGGTCCGAGCGCGTTCGACCGCGCCGGCGACGTCTGCGGTGGTGGCGATCGGATATTCGGCGAGCACATTGCCGTTGCGCGGATCGAGGCTGGCGAACGTGGTGGCCGCCTCTCCTGTCGTCTCGGTGGGGGTCAGTTCCTGGGTCATTGGCGCCGCTTCCTTGGCCGAGCGCATCACATATATTTGATGCGATTCCTGGTAATGCGTTTCACACTAGGCTGCGCGTCCCGCGTCGACAACCCCTCGTGGGCAGGTGTGGCCGTATTCGCCCGATCCGGGAGCGCGAAAAGGCGAAATGACAACCGGCCACGCCCTATTCGCCTGTTGCCCGCGATCGGATCGTTGCGCGAGAGAAGGATGAGGAGAGGCGATGGCTGCACCCACACGCACGTCCCGCGGCACGGGATCGGCGCGACGGCCGCAACTGTCCGACGAGGTCGCGGCGCATCTGCGCGGGTCGATCATGTCCGGTGAACTCCGTCCCGGCGACTTCGTCCGGCTCGACGAAACCGCCTCCGACCTGGGCGTCAGCGTCACGCCCGTGCGCGAGGCGCTGCTGACGCTGCGGGGGGAGGGGATGGTGGAGTCGGTCCCCAACCGCGGGTACGTCGTCGCACCGTTCGGGTCCGGCGACGTCGCCGACGTCTTCTGGTTGCAGGGGCGCATCGCGGTGGAGCTGGCTCTCCGCGTCGTCGATCGTGCGAAGGAGGCCGATCTCGATCGCCTGGACGAGCTCAATCAGGCTCTGGCTGCGGCGGTTTCGTCGTCCCGGGGTGGGGATCCGGACGTCGAGCGAATCGCGGATGCCGAGTTCGTCTTCCATCGGGAACTCAACCGCCTCGCGCACAGTCCGAAGCTGGCCTGGTTCCTCGGCAGCGCCGCCCGCAACACCCCGTACCGCCTCTACGCAGGGGATATCGGGTGGGGCGAGCGGGCCGTCGAATCGCATCGGCGCCTGATCGCCGCTCTGCGTACCCGCGACCGCGACGCCGTGCGAGGCGAAACCCTGTCCCTGTTCGACGACGCCGCGAAGCGCCTCGTGACGCATCTCGAGCGCGTCGGTTTCGGGTCCGCGGAGTAGGGCCGTTCGACCCCTTGTGAAATCTGCACACACCCGTGCACAATATTGGGTGACCGTGTAGCACTCGGAATTTCGCTGAGAAGAGGACGAACCGATGGGGACCCGTACGGAAGAGCGTGTCGAAACGTCTGCGCCGGAAACGCCGGCGGCGGTGCCGCCGATCCCGCCCGGCTCGGTGAACCTGAACGACTTCGTCGGTGAGTCCATGCTGCTCCTCGGTGCCGGCGCCACCGTGCTGCTGCAGCTCGCCGAGCGTGGGGTCGGGTACGGCGTCGCCGACCACAGCACGACCCTGCAGCGGCCGCTCGACCGTCTGCGCACCACTATGACCTACGTCTACGCCGTCACCCTCGGCACCGAGGAGGAGAAGAAGGCGATCGTCCGGCTGGTCAACAAGGCCCACGTGCCGGTGCGCTCGGAGACCTACAGCGCATTCGATCCCGAGCTGCAGTTGTGGGTCGCGGCAACGCTGTACCGCAACGGTCTGAACATGTACGAGCGCTTCTTCGGGAAGCTGTCCGACGCCGACGCCGAGCGCATCTACCGGCAGTCCGCGGTCTACGGCACCGCGCTGCAGGTCAAGGAAGAGATGTGGCCGGCGACCCGGGCCGAGTTCGACGCCTACTGGGACGAGAAGATCTCAACCCTCCAGGTCGACGACAAGGTCCGCGCGTACACCCGCGTGCTGCTCAGCGGCGGCGACTCGCCGTTGCCGGTGCGCCTCGCCATGCCGCTGCAGCGGTTCCTCACGATCGGCCTTCTGCCGCAGCGTATCCGGGACGAGTTCGCGCTCCCGTGGAGTCCCCGCGACCAGCGCCGCTTCGACCGTCTCATGGCCACGATCGGAGCCGTCTACGTCAAGGTGCCCCGTCCGATCCGGCAGCTGTCGGCGACCTACTACCTGCGCGACATGCGCCGCCGCTTCGCCGCCGACAAGCACATCATCTGATCGTCGGACGTTGCGCTCGCCTCGGCGAGGTCCCGCGCACTACCGGGTAACGGGAGTCGACATCCGGTCCGGCCGGATGTCGGCCCCCACCAACGGGTTTCAGAGAGCGACGTCGCGCTCGAGGCCGAACCAGTAGTGCTCGCCGTTGTCGAAGACCAGCCGGCCCTTGCCGTTCATCACGCCGATCAGCGTGTCGTCGTCGACCTTCTTGAAGTGGTCGAAGATCGGCATGCCGTCGTACACCATGGTCGCGGTGACCTCACCGCGGAACCGCACCTCCCACAGCGACGCGCCGCCGCGACCGGTGGCCTTGTCGGAGAAGAGGTTTCCGTCTTCGTCGTAGCACAGCAACGGCTGGGCGCTCTCGGCGGAGGCGAACGACTTGCCGTACCAGCGTGCCGCGCCCAGCATCTGGTGCGTGTGGTGACCGGTGTCGAAACTGAATCCGCGCCACCGATATCCGACCAGATCGTCGATCGTGGCCGGTTCGAGTCGGTCCCACACCGCGTCGAGTTCACGCGGATCGATGCGATCCGTGCGGGCACGCAGGGCCGCGACGTCCTCCTGGACCGTCATCCCAAACTCCTTCACTGTTCGAATGTCAGTACCGCTTTGACGACTTCGCCCGCCTCGACCGCGGCGAGTGCGTCGCCGAACTTCTCGAACGGGAACGTCCGAACCAGCGCGTCCACCGGGAACCGGCCCTCGCGCCACCACCGGGCGAGTTGTGGCAGGAACACGTGCGGATCGCTGTCACCCTCGATGACCCCGGTCAGGGTGCGACCGCTGAGCAGGTGCGTCTGGTCGACGGTGATCGGGTTGCGTCCCGCGCGCAGGCCCAGCGTGGCGCACGTTCCGGGACTGGCCAGCGACGACAGCGCCTGCCGGATCACCGTCTCGGACCCGACCGACTCGACCGCGAAATCGGCTCCGCCTCCGGTCAGTTCGCGGATTCGTCGCGCCGTGTTCTCGTCCGGGGACAGGACGGTGGTCGCGCCCAGTTGCCCCGCGACGTCGTGCCGCCGCGGATTCGGATCGATTCCGACGATCGTGGTGCATCCGGCGATCTTCGCCGCCGCGATCGCGGCCATGCCGACCGCACCGAGCCCGAACACCGCGATCGACGAGCCGGGCTCGGGTCGCAGCGTGTTCAGTACCGTGCCGGCGCCGGTCTGCAGGCCGCAGCCGAGGGGCCCCGCGAGCGCCACCGGCACGTCGTCGGGCAGGCGCACGGCGTTGCGCGCGGTCGCGACCGCCAGCGACGAGAACGACGACTGCCCGAACCAGTTGCCGTGGACGGGTTCGCCCGCGGCGTCGTGCATCGTGGTGCTGCCGTCGGGTCGGCGGCCCCCGTAGTTGAGGGGTGCGAACCGGGTGCAGTAGGCGGGTCGACCGCGGCTGCAGTTGCGGCACGTACGACACGAGTCGAATCCGAGGACCACCGCGTCGCCGACCGCGAGTTCGGTGACCTCCGAGCCGATCTCGGCGACGATGCCGGCGCCTTCGTGCCCGAGCACCGCGGGCAGCGGCAGGGGAACACCACCGTCGGCGGCGGTGAGGTCGGTGTGACAGATGCCGACGCCCGCGATGCGCACGAGCACTTCGTCGGGGCGCAGGTCCGGGACGGTGACGGTTTCGAGGGCGGGGGCGCTGCCGTGCGCGCGCAGCACCGCCGCGGTCGCGGTGCGGGTCATGCGCCGGCCTGCCCGGTGTTGTCGCCGAGCAGGACGGCAAGCATCAACTGCTGCACGCGCTTCAGGTTCGACGGAGCCGGATCGAATCGCACGAGCCGGCCGCTGTCGAGGACCAGATTGAGGGCCGCGTGGACGAGGAAACGGCACTCGACCGCGGACAGTTCGGGCCGCACCTCACCGACCAGGCGGGCCCACTCGTCGACGTGCAGCCGCTGCACGTTGCGAAGGTCCGCGCGATGGGAGTCGGGCAGATTCCCGATCTCGGCGAAGTACACCGACATCAGCTCGCTGCGTTCGAACGCCAATCGCACGTAGACCTCGGTGAGCGCGTCGATCGCTTCGGACGGAGTCGTGGACTCGGCGAGGGCCGAACCGACGGCGACGGCCAGCCGGTCACCGGCCCGGTGGAAGGCCGCGGCGAGCAGATCCGCCTTGCTGGCGAAGTGCCGGTAGACGCCGGAGGCGTTGATACCCGCGGCCGCACCGATCTCCTCGATGCTCACCTCGTGGTACCCGTGGGCATCGAACAGGAGGATCGCCTCGCGCAGGAGCACCTCACGCCGGTTGGCGACCGCGAGTCCCGGACCCCGCGTGGGCTCGTCCGTCTGCGGCTCGTCCGGCTCGAGTTCGGTGCCGATCACGGCATGGCACGCGCCGAGCAGCAGCTGCTCGAGTCGGCGGCTCGCGAGGGGAGCCCGATGGGCGGTGATGGAGCCGATGACGCTGAGCACCGCGCTGCTGAGCAGCACGTAGTCGGACCTGGCCAGGCCGGGCCGGACCCCGGCGATCGTCTCGCCGATGCGGCTGTTGATGTCCCGCATCATGCGGTCGATCTCGGCGCGGTCCTCCTTCGTGAGGTACCGCCGATCCCAGCGGTACAGACCGCCGGTGCGGCGGTTGTCGATGGAGGTGCGGATCGTCGCGAGCAGCTGCCGGTCGAGTTCGTCCTGCGGACCGAGTCCGGCGGCGTCGGAGTCCGGATCGGGCGCGGCCACGGCGGCCTGCAGTGCCTCGGTCAGTGCGGTCACCGCGTGTAGGAACAACGCGTACTTGTTGGGGAAGTGCCGGTAGAGCGCGGGACCGGAGATGCCGACGGCCGCGGCGATCTCGTCGACGCTGACCCCGTGGTATCCGCGTTCGCTGAACGCCTCGGCCGCGACCGTGGCGATCTGCGCCTTCCGGTTCTTCGGGCGGCGCCGGGGTGCGGGCCGGTCGGGACCGTCGGCACCCTCGGGTCCTGCGCCGCCGCGGGCGGCTCCGCGGGTGCGGCTCGGGCGACTCTCGACCTGTGCCTGTTCGGCCACAGGGCCTCCTCGCGTTCGGGGTCTCTGTCTCTAAGGTAACAATCCTACTCCACGCCCGACAGCATCAGGAAGCACCCGAACTTCGGGAAAACTGCAGTACACAACGTATTGACAAAGCGCGAGGCGAGAATCAAAGTTAATGGCGATTCTCAGATTTAGTGACGGGCGGGCTGTGCGTCCCCGCCCTTCCGACGACATTGCGCGGATCCCGGGAGGACCTGTGAGAACCCGATTTACCGAGGCGTTCGGCGTCGAGCATCCGATCGTTCAGGGCGGCATGATGTGGGTCGGCCGCGCCGAACTCGTCGCCGCGGTGGCGAACGCGGGGGCGCTCGGATTCATCACCGCCCTCACCCAGCCCACACCCGAGGATCTGGTGCGCGAGATCGCACGGACCCGCGAACTCACCGACAAGCCGTTCGGCGTGAACCTGACGATCCTGCCGTCGATCACGCCGCCGCCCTACGCCGAATACCGGCAGGCGATCATCGAGTCGGGCGTCAAGATCGTCGAGACCGCCGGGTCGAACCCGGTGGACCACCTGCCGTTCTTCAAGGACGCCGGCATCAAGGTGATCCACAAGTGCACGAGCGTGCGCCACGCCGTCAAGGCCGAGCGGGTGGGTGTCGACGCGGTGAGCATCGACGGTTTCGAGTGCGCCGGCCACCCCGGTGAGGACGATGTGCCCGGCCTCGTGCTGATCCCCGCCGCGACCCGCAAGCTCCGGATTCCGGTGATCGCCTCCGGCGGTATCGCCGACGCCCGCGGTCTCGTCGCGGCACTCGCACTCGGCGCCGACGGCGTCAACATGGGGACCCGGTTCATGTGCACCGTCGAGTCGCCCGTCGCGCACGCGGTCAAGGAGCAGATCGTCGCGAACAGCGAACTCGACACGAAGCTGATCTTCCGCACCCTGCACAACACCGCACGGGTCGCGGCCAACGTGGTCAGCGCCGAGGTAGTCGAGATCGAGTCCCGCGGAGCCGAATTCAAGGACATCCAGCACCTGGTGGCGGGCGCCCGGGGTCGCAAGGTCTTCGAGGAAGGCGACATCGACGCCGGCATCTGGACCGCCGGGCAGTGCCAGGGCCTGATCGACGACATCCCCACCGTGGCGGAGCTCGTCGAGCGGATGGTCGCGGAGGCGGAATCGATCATCGCAGGTCGCCTCACGAGCTTCCTCGATCCGGCGGCGGTGCAGGCGTGACCGGCGGCGGTGAGGCGGCCGTGCAGGGCCTGCGGTCGGAGCTGATCGACAACGTTCTGTGGCTGACGATCGACCGGCCCAAGCGAATGAACGCGGTCGATCTCGCCACGATCGGCGCCCTGCGAGACACCGTCGACGCGGCGGGCGAGAATCCGGACGTCCGCACAATTGTCATCACGGGCGAGGGCACGGCGTTCTGCACCGGCGCGGATCTGGCTGCGGGAGCGGAGAACCCGTCCGATCCGGCGGTCACGATGGACACCGCGAACGCATTGATCCGCTCCATCGCCACCGTGCCGGTTCCGGTCATCGCGGCGGTCAACGGACCGGCCGCTGGATTCGGGGTGTCGATCGCCATCGCCGCAGACTTCACGTACGCCGCCGAGAGCGCGTACTTCTTCCTCTCCTTCGTCAACGTCGGCCTGATGGCGGACGGCGGGTCGAGCCTGCTCGTCCCGGCGGCGATCGGGCGGGCCCGTGCAGCCGAGATGGCGTTGCTCGGCAACCGGGTCTCCGCGGCGGACGCCGACCGGTTCGGTCTCGTGGGGAAGACCCTGCCGGACGATCAGCTCCTCGACCACGTCCGGACGGTCGCGGCACGGACCGCGGCGGGACCGCGACGCGCCTTGGCCCTGACCAAACAGGCGCTGAACGCAGCGACGCTCGGTGCGCTGGACGAGGCACTCGAACGGGAGAAGGCCGGCCAGACGGAGCTGCTGACGTCCGCGGACTTCTTCGAGGGTGCCACCGCGATGCTGCAGAAGCGACCCCCGCGTTTCGCCTGAAGACCGACGATGCACTTGTCACCGCTGGTTCGCGGTGTGCTCCGGCGGCCCACGCTACCGGCGCACACCGCTCTGGCCAGCGGATTACGAGATGCTGCGGGCCGCAGTTCCTCCGGAATCACGTGCCCGTGAACGTCCGAAGAATTCGAGAATCCACGTTAACAAAGGGCCTGGCGCAGACCCCTCGGCATCTGTAATGTGTGTCACAACGTAACGGTGCCGACCTCGCCGGTTCGCTCCCCGTCCCCTCGAGAGGAACAGTCGATGACCGCTACCTCCGCACGCTCGGAGTCCACGCGCTTCCGCAACAACAACTGGAACAACCAGGTCGCCCGCCACGCCCTGATGATCCCCGAGCGCACGGCGCTGCGATTCCAGGGTGAGTCGATCACCTGGGCGCAGCTCGACGAGCGGGTCGACAAGCTCGCCGACGCACTGTCGCGGCGCGGCGTCGGTTTCGGCGACCGCGTCATCATCCTGATGCTCAACCGCCCCGAGTACCTCGAGACCGTGCTCGCCGCGAACGCGCTCGGCGCGATCGCCGTACCGGTCAACTTCCGGCTCACGCCGCCCGAGGTGGCATTCCTCATCGCGGACTCCGGTTCCAAGGCCATCGTCGTGGAGGGACCGCTCGTCCCGCTCGCCGATGCGGCGCGTGCGCAGTCGGAGGGCCTGGACCTGGTCGTCACCGTCGGCGCGGACCCGCAGGGCGACGCCGTGGCCTACGAGGATCTCGTCGCGGAAGAAGGGGAAGCGCACGAGCCCCTGGATATTCCGAACGACACGCCCGCGCTGATCATGTACACCTCGGGAACGACGGGCCGGCCCAAGGGCGCGGTGCTGACGCACTCGAATATGGAAGCACAGTCCCTCACCTGCATCCGCGCATTCCACAACTTCGGTGACGACACGATCAGCTTCTGTGCGTCGCCGATGTTCCACATCGCCGCGCTCGGCTCGATGGCCCCGAGTCTGATGCTCGGTCAGACGACCGTCATCTACCCGGTCGGCGCGTTCGACCCGAACACGCTGCTCGACGTCCTGGAGGCCGAAAAAGTCACGAGTCTGTTCCTCGTTCCGGTGCAGTGGCAGGCGATGTGTGCTGCGCAGCAGGCGAATCCGCGCAAGCTCTCGCTGCGCAACATCTCCTGGGGAGCGGCACCGAGTTCGGACACGATCCTGCGGGCCATGGCCGAGACCTTCCCGGAGGCGTCGAACGTCGCCGTGTTCGGGCAGACCGAGATGTCGCCGATCACGTGTGTTCTCAACGGCGAGGACGCGATTCGCAAGCTCGGTTCCGTCGGCCAGGTCATCCCGACGATCCAGGCTCGCGTCGTCGACGACGAGATGAACGACGTCGCGCCCGGCGAGGTCGGTGAGATCGTCTACCGCGGACCGACCATGATGCGCGAGTACTGGAACAACGAGGCTGCGACCGCGGATGCGTTCGCGGGCGGCTGGTTCCACTCCGGCGACCTCGTGCGCGTCGACGAAGAAGGCTTCGTCTACGTCGTGGACCGCAAGAAGGACATGATCATCTCCGGCGGCGAGAACATCTACTGCGCCGAGGTCGAGAACGTCCTGTACGGCCACGAGAAGGTGCTCGAGGCCGCGGTGATCGGCCGTCCGGATGCCAAGTGGGGTGAGGTTCCGGTCGCGGTCGTCGCACTGGCTCCCGGCGCCGACGATCTCACGATCGAGGAACTGCAGCCGTACCTCGACGAGAACCTGGCGCGCTACAAGCACCCGAAGGAAGTGGTGATCGTCGAGGCCCTGCCGCGCAACGCGAGCGGCAAGGTCGTCAAGCACGAACTGCGTGGAGGACTCTCGGCCGTCGTGCAGGGCTGACGGTCGAGTTGGGGGGCACATGGCGGGGGGAGCCGTGTGCCCCCGGTCGGGGGATGGTCGGGGGGATTTCGGAACACGACGACAGGGGCATCGTGTCCGGACCGGGGGGGCAGCGGTCAAACCGCTGCCCCCGGTGTCGAGTTTCAAGAAACGGCGGAAATCGCTGGAAGGACTGCGCGACTGATGGCAACGACGGATACGTCGGACGGCAAGGCTCCAGAGGTGACAGCACCCTTCGAAGCGATCGAGGTTCCCGAGCGGACGTCGACCAAGGCCGGTTCGGGCCGGCAGTGGATCGTGAGGGGCCTGGTTCTCGTGCTCGCGATCGCCGCCGGGACCTTCGCCGTGCTGTGGTGGCGGGCCGAGTCGGCGGACCGGTTGCGCACCGAGGCACTCGACAGTGCCCGCGAGTACGCGATCACGCTGGGCACCTACGACTTCCAGAGTTTCGACGCCTCGCTCGCCGCGGTCACCGAGATCTCCACGGACGAGTTCGCGGCGAAATACAACACGGTCGCCGGCGAGCTGCGGTCGCTGGTGGAGAACGGACAGGGCAGCTCGGTCGCGCGCGCGGATCACGCCGCGGTCGAAACCGTCGACGGCGACCGCGCGACGGTCCTGGTGTTCCTCGACCAGGATGTGAAGAATGTGGCCGTCCCGGAGGGGCGCACCGACGCGACACGGTTCCTGATCACGCTGGAACGTGACGGCGACCGGTGGCTGCTGGACGGTGCCGACGCGAAGTGACAGCCCACGGCGAGAGCCGTGAGCGGGGGGAGGGGGAGCCGACGTGGTGGATCAGACCAGGCCGAACGATCCGAGCCGGCTGCGGCGTCTCACCGCCGCAGCGCTGAACGCCGACGCGACGATCGCCCGGATCGACGACGTCTCCGGCGGGATCGCGGCATCGCTCGACGAGTTCAACCGGGTGCTCGCCTCCTTCGATTCGAGGCTCGGGGACTTCGAGACCGTCGTCGATCGGCTCGGTGGCTCGATCGACAGGGTCGACGCGACGCTGGTCGGCGTCGAGAAGATCGTCGGCACCGTCGAGTGGCTCTTCGCCCCGGTCACGGCCGTGCGCGAGCTGGTGCAACGGCCGGAAGTGTCGGCGCTGGCCGATCAGGCGATCGCGGCCGGAAATGCACTTGCGCTCCCGATTGTGACGCGCGTAACATCGTTGGTGCGAATCGAGCAGACGTCCGAGGACGACAGAGGCTCGTGAAGCAGAGATCCGGCCCGGAGTTCGCGTAAAGCGAATATTCGGGCCGAACCCCTGTTCAGGGGCAGTTCGCGGTTCGGGGGCAGATCGCAACGGGGGGCCGGATGCCGGAGCGCATCGAATCGTTCAGCAGGGCGGGACTGACCTTCGACGTCCGCGACCAGGGACCGCTCGACGGCGAACCGATAGTGCTCTTGCACGGATTCCCGCAGGACGCCCGCTCGTGGGACGGGGTGGCACCGTTGCTGCACGCCCGCGGGTACCGCACGATCGCACCGGACCAACGCGGCTACTCGCCCGACGCGCGCCCGCGCCGGCGCCGTGACTACCGGCAGTCCGAACTCGTCGCCGACACGGCGGCGCTCATCGACCGGATCGGGCGGCCGGTCCACGTGGTCGGACACGACTGGGGCGCGGTCGTCGCGTGGGCGACCGCCGCCCGTCATCCGCACCTGGTGCGGTCGCTCACCGCCGTGTCGGTGCCGCATCCCGCCGCGTTCGTCCGGGCGCTGGGCACGAGCCTGCAGCTGTTCCGCTCCTGGTACATGCTCTTCTATCAGCTGCCCTGGCTGCCCGAGCGGTTGTTCGCCGACGAGAAGACGGCACGCCGGGTGCTGCGGCGCAGCGGCCAGCCGGCGAATGCCGCTGCCCGCGACGCGGCGCGACTGGCGGATCGTGCCGCGGTGCGCGGAGGTCTGAACTGGTATCGGGCGTTGTCGGTGTGGTCGCCGCGCGAGGCCGTCGGCCGGGTGCCGGTGCCCACGCTGATGGTGTGGAGCGACGGCGACTTCGCGATCGGACGGTCCGGCCCCGCGGCGAGCGGTCGCTGGGTCACCGGCCCGTTCCGGTTCGAGAC
The DNA here is from genome assembly GCF_053589135.1 of Rhodococcus sp. NPDC003382. Taxonomy (NCBI): domain Bacteria; kingdom Bacillati; phylum Actinomycetota; class Actinomycetes; order Mycobacteriales; family Nocardiaceae; genus Rhodococcus; species Rhodococcus sp. NPDC003382. The sequence continues at coordinate 2,431 of NZ_JBSFRH010000018.1, read as the reverse complement.
ACTGCCCGGTGTGAGCCACTGGATCCCGGACGAGGCCCCCGAAGCGCTCGCCGAGCTCGTCGTCGAGCACCTCGGCGGCCGGGGCTGAACCGGTCCGGTCAGTTCGTCCGCAGGCGCTCGCGGCGCAGCTGTTCGACCTCCGGGAGATCCAGCGGTGCCAGTGCGTCGACGCCGAGCGCGCGCGCCAGCAGCAGATCGGCCAGCTCCGGGTTGCGGGCCAGCACCGGACCGTGAAGGTACGTACCGAACACGGAGCCCTGCACAGCGCCTTCGAGGCCGTCGCCGACACCGTTGCCGATGCCGCGGGTCACCCGGCCCAAGCCCCGCGCCGACGATCCGAGAGTCGTTCCGCCACGGTGGTTCTCGAATCCGGTGAGCGGCTGTGTGAGGCCCTCGACGGCGGGGGAGATCACGATCTCGCCGATCGCGCGGGTCTTCTGCGGTGTGGTGGTCACGTCGAGCAGGCCGACACCGTCGACGCGTTCGCCTGCAGACGTCTCGTACCAGTGGCCGAGCACCTGGATGGCCGCGCAGATCGCCAGCACCGGTGCACCGCGCTCGGCGGCGCGCTGCAGGCCCGGGTAGCGCAGCAGGTGCCGGGTCGCGAGCCGCTGCGCCGAGTCCTCGGCGCCACCGAGCGTGTACAGGTCCATCGAATCCGGCACCGGATCCTCCAGACCGATGGGGACGATCTCGGCGTCGTACCCGCGCATCCGCAGACGTTGCCGCAGCACGAGGGCGTTGCCGCCGTCCCCGTAGGTGCCCATCACGTCCGGCAGGACCAGGCCGATGCGCACGGTCGACTCAGGCATGTGCAGATCCCTTCGCGAGCGCAGTGTTCAGATCCCGGAACGCGGTGTAGTTGGCGAGTACCTCCACCCGGCCGGGAGGGCAGGACGCGATGGCGCGCAACGGATCCGGCACCAGTGTGTGTTCGACGCCCGCGTAGGTGAGGCGGACCCCGAGATCGGTTCCGCGTTCACCGGACGCGACGACCTGCACACCGTCGAAGTGCTCGAACCGCACATCCCAGAGCCACGACAGATCCTCGCCGTCCGGCACCTGACCGTTGACGGCGATGACGAGACCGTCGACGGTCGGGTCGATCATGGACAGCGCTTCCTGCCAGCCCGCGGGGTTCTTCGCCAGCAGCATGCGCACCGAATGCGGGCCCACCTGCACCGTCGAATACCGGCCGGCGACCTCTTCGACGATCGAGGCCGCGGCGACCGCCTCGGCCGGATCGGCGCCGAGCGCGACCGCGGCGGCGACCGCCTGCGCGGCATTGCCGCGATTGGCGCGACCGGGCAGGGTCAGTTTCATCGGCAGCACCAGCCCGTCCGGGCCGTACAGGTTCTCGTCGTCGACCCACCAATGAGGCTGGGGCCGAGCGAAATCGGAGCCACTGCTGTACCAGTGGTCGCCGTCTCGGACGATGGGCTCGCCGGAGCGGGGACAGCTGACCGAGTCGTTGGCCCAGCCGGCACCCGCCGCCACCCACACGACGTTCGGGTTGTCGTAGGCCGCGGAGGTGACGAGGACGTCGTCGCAGTTCGCGACGATCACGGCATCGGGATGACGCTGCAGACCCGCCCGCAGCTTGCGTTCGATCATGTTGATCTCGCCGACGCGGTCGAGCTGGTCGCGGCTGAGATTGAGCAGCACGATCGCCTGCGGATCGAGTGCGTCGGCGACGTGCGGTGTGTGCAGCTCGTCGACCTCGATCGCGGCGAGCGGCGCGGTGAGGTTCGAGGCGAGGGTGGAGACGATGCCGGCGTCCATGTTCGCCCCGTCCGGCTGCGTCGCGACGTCGTCGAGAGTTGCGAGCGCGGCCGCGGTCATGCGAGTCGTGGTGGACTTGCCGTTGGTGCCGGTGACGAGCACCGTTCTCCGGCCGTGACCGAGCTGCTTCATCAGCGTCGGATCGATCTTCAGGGCGATCAGCCCGCCGATCATCGAGCCCTTGCCGCGTCCGGCCTTCTGCGACGCCCACGCGGCTGCCTTCGCCGCGCGCAACGCCAACCGGCCGCGCGTGGTGATTCCAGTGCTAGTACCCACCCCGGCGAGTTTTCCACAGCTGCGTTCGGGCTGCGGAGCCGAGTGGTGTACGTGCGGTCACACCGCGACCGGACGGACGGAATCGCTCACAGACCGGCCGTGGGCGGGTTCGAGCGTGTGCCGCGCGTGCTCCCCTGGAGTCGCACGCAGGGATCGAGGGGGAGACGGCCGGCGGAGATGAGTTCCGTGCTCGAGGACGAAACGACCGGGAGCGGGGCGAGGAGCTGCCGATCGCCTCGCCCGGTCGGTGCCGGCACGTGGAGCGGCGCTCCGCGCCGGTGTGCCTTTGTGGGGGGGGCGCCCCCCCCCACACCCCCCCCCCCCCGCCCCCGCCCCTTGTTATTTTCGATCTCTAAACCCTCCTGGACAACAA